>CALXJH010000157.1 GCA_944388555.1 uncultured Clostridia bacterium | reverse complement strand
GCCCCTCGGTTCACTAATTTTTTATGCAGTCCGATTTCATTATGCGTAAGCACTTTGCCACACTGATAGCATTTTTCCTGTTCCATTAAAGGTCTACCACCTTTGCCCGGAACAGGCGGCAACCGTGCGCCGGCACTTGTGCCGAATAAATATCATAATGCGCACCCATATCCTCTCCGCTGAAAATATCGGTCAGATGGAATCCACAGCCGCTGTAATACGGCAATCCAACACCTACAAACGGTAACGAAAGCTTACGGTCTTCATCCCCCATATTAAAATATGCAAGCACATATTCCCCGTTTGATAAATGCTTAATAAAGGTATAGGTATCCCAGTCGTTCGGATATCCTTGATTATACACGCGATAAGGCGGACGTGCTTCCTCATCCTGATTGATCGCAATCAGTTCCTTGTTTTGCATCAGAGACCGGCTGAATTCATTTACATTTCGGATATCTCCACCCATCATAAGCGGCACACCGAACAAACACCACATTGCAAAATGAGTACGGTATTCTTCGTCTGTACAACCGCCCAAACCGACATTCCCTTTCCCGTACATACCTACAATCAGCATATCCGGATCATTATAGCATCCCGGTGCGGAACAGCACAAATTGTCCACCTGGCTCAGTCCGATTTTTTTGAAAGATTCAAATTTGTCCTGAATATCTCCTGTTGATCGATACATATGCACGCCGATAGAACGCATCCAGTTCCAGGGATCTTCTACGCCCCAGTTGCAGGCAGAAAACAAAATTTCTCTTCCGGAATGTTTGAGTGCAAGACTCATTGTCTGATATGCCTGTTTACAGTTCCCGCTTTGGGGAAAATAGCAAAAATCATATTTTAAAAAATCAACACCCCACTCAGCAAATGTTTTTGCGTCTACAAACTCATGCCCATAACTGGAAGGATAATCTGCGCAAGTACGCAGTCCTGCACAGGAATACATACCAAATTTCAAGCCCTTGCTATGTACATAATCGCTAAGCGCTTTCATGCCGCTTGGAAACTTTTCTTTGTCCGGCACAAGCTTTCCGTTCTCATCTCTCTGTTTTTCTGCCCAGCAATCATCAATCACCAAATATGTATACCCAGCATCTAAATAACCTAAATCAACCATCGCATCTGCCATTTCTTTGATTAGATCTTCATGTATATCTTTTCCAAAAGTATTCCATGAATTCCACCCCATCGGCGGTCTTTGTGCTAACATTTCATCCACTCCTATTCGTAATTTTGTGGTTATTATACATGACATTCCTATGTTTGTCAATAGCTTATTCAAAAATAAATCCTTGTCTTGCAGCATAGAATAAATATTGCTGTGCATAACCCGAATACTTTCCAAACCTCTTCTTGGCAAAATCCTGTGCCTGTTCTGGTTTTATGTTTTCAATTTTGTAAATTTGTGAAATAATTTTTTTCATCCATGTGTCTATCGGAAACGCATCTCTGCGTGCCGCACCAAACAGCAAAATACAGTCTGCCACTTTCGGTCCCACACCTTTGATTTGAAATAATACTTGTCTGGCTTCTTCCAATGAAAGACACTCCAACATTTGTTTCTGCACCAGTTGGCTGGAAAATTTTTGGGCAGCATCTAATAGATAACTGTCTCTGTAACCGCACTTTAAACATGAAAGATCGGTTGTCTGCAGCGCAGCCAGCCGCTTGGCCGTCGGAAATGCAAAATAATCCTTTTTCTCCTCCCCGTAAGTTCTGCATAAATTTTCTATTATGTTTTGTATTCTCGGAATACGGTTGTTTTGGGATATAATAAACGAAACTGTTGTTTCCCACAGCTCTTGATTTAAAATTCTCAATCCCGGATATTGCTGTATAATTTGTTTTATGTACGGATCTTGTGATAAGGCATCCTGTATTTTTGCATAATTGGTCTCTCCGTCAAAAAAAGAATAAAAAAACGTTTCGTCGATGGTTTGAACGCAGGTCTTATTCCCCCTTTGCTCGCAATAAGCACGCCGGTCACCGGCACAAACCCAGTATCCGTTTCCTTCCCGCTGAAATCTGAAAATCTGTCCGCATTCAAGCGTACTCTTTATATCCATATCTAGTTCCAGCATAGCTCTGTTCTCCTTAATTTTATTGTTTCTTTATTGTAACATAATCCACTAAATTTGACAAATACTAATTTTTACATTATAATAAACCAAACACAGATTGCCTTTCTTCTCTTTCTGTGTATCTTTTGCGGTCATATTAGATTATTCTAAAATGGCTTTGCAGGGAGGTTGTTAAAAATGAATATCAAGAGAATTATTCTGGTTGCACTTTGCGTAATATTGTTGTTGCCCGTCTTAGTATTAGGTATGCTTTCACGCAATGCGTTCCCACAAATGTATTACAATTTTGAAAATGCATTTGAAAATGCTGCAGCATCGGAAAATCCGCTTATAAGCTATGGCCATATGGCTTTTACAGACAATGGAGCAAAAGATCGAGGCCTGGATTTGCAGGATGGATATCTGAATATTCAAGACAGTGAAAAATTAGAGCTGCAAGACGCGTTTACTTTTGCCGGATGGTTTAAGTTCAATGACCTTTCGTCTACAAAACCCATGCTGCTTTCCCGCACATCCTCGTCAGGGGATCCGTATAATGGACCGTTTTCTATTACCTTCTCGGATAACTTTGAATATTTAAGAACCGATCTCACATTTGAAATGCCTGACCAAACTTATCAATCCTATTCATTTGCCACCGGATATGTTTTTACACCTGAGCGGCTTATGAACGGATGGCATCATGTTGCTGTTGTGTTTAATAAAACTTATCTTTCATATTATATTGACGGCGAACTATCCTCTACAGAAATGCTGCCACAGCAATTGCAAAATTATATTACGATTGCCAATACTGCCCAGCCTTTTTCAATCGGCAGAGGCATTTATCACAATATGAACGCTGTAATAGATGAACTCTATTTCTACGACTACGCCTTAGATTACAACGGCGTAATAGAACTATATACCCAAGCCAAACCACCGCTAACCAATGAAATTGTGCTTACTGCAAACTATAATACAGTCTGGGTCAACGGCGTACGCTATGAAGCACCGGCAAACACAGTAATAGATTCAGCTTCCGGTGAAATCCTTATTCCTGCAAAAGCAGTTTTACAGCATATGGGCGCCTATATTTACTGGGATGCCAATGACGGTTTTGGACGGGCGGACATTTATTTAGATGATAACAGCATCGCACTTTGGGTATATGATACACACTCAATTGTAAACGGAAATTACTACAAACTGAAATGTTACCCAACCACCATAAATGACGCACTGTTTATTCCTTCTTCTCTGCTTGCAGACGGTTTGGGTGCAGAATTAAAATGGAATGAATCCTTTCAACAGTTAACCATCCGGTTTTAAGTCGATATTTAAAATGCAATATTATATAAATATAAAAGCAGACGGCTGATCATTGGTCAGCTGTCTGCTTTTTGCATAATTCTGTAATTTTTACAAATACTATATGCCAAAAGGAGGAATCAATTATGCGAATGAATCCGGCAGACTATAAAGCTTACGCAGACTCATTTTCTCCGCCATCCAAACTCTGGCGAAATATGTTATTTGCATTTGTTATTGGCGGCGGCATTTGTGTGCTTGGCGAATTATTGCTCACGCTTTTTTCTACATTAGGGTTTGAAAAAGACGAATGTGCCACTTTAAACTGTATATCGCTGATTTTTTTATCTGCTCTGCTCACCGCTTTTCATTTATATGATAACATTGCCAAACATGCAGGTGCAGGTACGCTTGTTCCCATTACAGGTTTTGCCAACGCAGTTGTAGCCCCGGCCATCGAATTTCGTCCTGAAGGCATGGTGCTTGGTGTGGGGGCAAAAATTTTTTCGATAGCAGGCCCCGTAATCACGTACGGTATAATCGCCTCTATTCTCGCCGGCCTATGTTATTATTTAGGCGGTTTGTTATAAATAACCGCACAGAAGGGAATGAACTTTATGAAAACACTCTCATTTGACGGTCAACGCCCATGTATTTTGCAAACTGCCTCCAGTGTCGGCAAAAAAGAAGGCGAGGGCAATCTTACCCCGTTTTATGACAACATTTTTCAAGATGCGTATTTAGGAGAAAAATCCTGGGAAAAAGCAGAAAGTAAACTTTTGAAAACAAATCTTAAAACACTTTTGGAAAAAGCAAATGAATCGCCAGAAAATATCGATATCGTTTTTGGCGGCGACCTTTTAAACCAATGTATCAGTTCCAATTATGGTTTGCTTGATTTCCATATCCCCTTTCTTGGCCTGTATGGTGCATGCTCGACCTTCGTAGAAGGCATGATTTTAGCTGCTATGGCAGTGCACGGAAACTATGCGCAAAAAGCGATTGCACTTACTTCCAGTCATTTTTGCAGCTCCGAACGCCAATTCCGGTTCCCGCTCGAATACGGCGGCCAACGCACCCCTACCTCACAATGGACTGTCACCGGTTCTGGCGCGGCTTTAATCGCAAAAGGCGGCGAAATTGAAATCACACATGCAACAATCGGCAGAATAATCGATTATGGCATCAGCGATATCAATAATATGGGTGCCGCAATGGCACCGGCCGCTATAGAAACCATCCGCCGCCATTTCCAGGACAGAAATCTACCGAATGACTACTTTGATTTGGTTGTAACAGGCGATTTAGGCAGCGTTGGAAAGCAAATTACACAGCAGCAGCTTAAAAACTACGGTTTAGATTTGGAAGATCGGTATATTGACTGCGGGGATAAAATTTTTGACAAAGAAAAACAAGACGCGCATGCCGGCGGCTCCGGCTGTGGCTGCTGTGCTTCTGTTTTTTCGGGGTGGCTGTATTATTTGCTGCGTACCGGAAAATGCCGGCGTATACTGCTCACGGCGACTGGCGCACTCATGAGCCCGACCAGCTCATTTCAGGGGGAAAGCATCCCGGGGATTGCGCACTGCATTTCAATTGAAAGGAAGACAGATAACCAATGAACTATTTACAGGCATTTATTACCGGCGGTATATTGTGTGCAATTGGGCAATTTTTAATTGATAAAACCAAATTAACACCTGCAAGAATTTTAGTAACTTATGTGGTCGCCGGTGTTTTTTTACACCTGTTTGGAATTTATCAGCCCATTGTAGACTGGGGCGGCGCTGGTGCAACCGTTCCTTTGACGGGATTCGGCTATTCTTTAGCCAAAGGGGTAGAAAAGGCAGTAGCAGAACAAGGCTTCATCGGTATTTTCACCGGCGGTTTAACTGCAACTGCCGGCGGCATTGCCGCGGTGATTTTGTTTGCTGTTGTCGCCTCGATATTGACGAAACCAAAAGAAAAATAACCGTACCAATATGCAGCGGCTATGGATTCTCTGCTTTCGTGTATTCGCTGCATTTATGCCATCAAAAAAAGAACCGCCATTTTGAACATTCAAAATGGCGGTTCTTAATAATCAAAAAGTGCAGGCTTTAAGCCATTTTTTTTGGTCGGTTATTTCGTGGTCTGTGCTTCTACCAATCGTTCTCCGCAATACATCTCGCGCAGCTTTGGCTTTTCTATTTTGCCGGTTGGATTTCTCGGCACCGTTGCAAATATAATCTTTCTCGGTCTTTTATATCGGGGCAGCTGTCCGCAGAATTCCATAACCGCATCTTCTGTCAGTATATGATCTGGTTTTACTTCTATAATTGCCGCTGCTATCTCCCCCAATCTTTCGTCGGGAAGTCCGATAACCGCTACATCTTTTATTGCATCGTGCTTGCGTAAAAAGTCCTCGATCTGTACCGGATATAAATTTTCTCCGCCTGTAATAATGACGTCCTTTTTACGGTCAACTAAATAAATAAACCCATCCTCGTCCCGGCGCGCCATATCTCCTGTATACAGCCAACCATCTTTAATTGTTTCAGCGGTTGCTTTCGGATTATTAAAATAGCACTTCATAACGCCCGGACCTTTTACGATCAGCTCTCCCACTTCACCTTGTGCAACCTCCGTCCCGTCTGTTGCAACAATTTTCGCTTGCCAATGATATCCAGGGACGCCGATTGCGCCCACTTTATGAATATTTTCCACACCCAAATGTACGCATCCCGGACCGATAGACTCACTCAACCCATAATTGGTGTCATATTTATGGTTAGGAAAATGTGCAAGCCATCTTTTAATAAGACTGGGCGGAACTGGCTGCGCACCTACATGCATAAGCCGCCACTGATCCAGCTCATAATCCTCTTTTTTAATTTCACCGCGATCCAACGCATCCAAAATATCCTGTACCCACGGAACCAATAACCATACAATTGTTGCCTTTTCTCTCGAAACCGTATTTAAAATCCATTGCGGTTTAATGCCGCGCAGCAACACACCCTTACCACCACTAATCAGACTCCCGAACCAGTGCATTTTCGCTCCTGTATGATAAAGCGGCGGAATGCACAGGAATACATCATCTTTTGTTTGTCCGTGATGATTCTGCTCGGTTTCACAGGCAGACATGAGTGCTCTGTGTGTATGCAAAATCGCCTTTGGAAATCCGGTTGTTCCAGATGAGAAGTAAATTGCGGCGTCGTCCTCTTCACTGAGCGGTACCGCCGGTGCAAGAGAAGAACAGTAGCCTGTAAGGGTTTCATAGCTGTCTGCAAAAGAAGGAACATCTTCTCCTACAAAAAACATATTTTTTACACCTTTTAAGTCATCAAAAATGCTCTCCACTCTTCCGATAAACTCCGGTCCGAAAATCAGATTCTCCGACTCAGAAAGTTCCAGGCAATATTTGATTTCATCGGCAGAATAGCGATAATTCATCGGCACCACCAGCGCGCCAGTTTTTAAAATACCAAAATAAATCGGAAGCCATTCAATGCAATTCATCAGCAAGATCGCAACTTTATCTCCTTTTTTCACTCCGCGCGTCAGCAATAAATTGGCGAATCGATTTGCCTTTGTATCAAATTCACGCCAGGTAATTTCCCTGCGATAACGCTCTGCGGGGTTGGACTCAATCAGCTCATATTCTCTCCACGTAACCGCTTTGTCGTGCTTATCGGAAGGATTGATTTCCACCAAACTTACACGATCTCCATAAAACTGCGCGTTTCTGTTTAACAATTCTGTTATAACCATACTTTATAAAACCTCCTCTTCACCCAGCGCTTCTTTTGCATGAACCAAAACCGTCTTTTCATAGCAGCTGAACGCATTTTCCACATGTTGCATATCCGGTTTTCTTGTAAACAAACTTACCAGCGGAATAATCACAAATCCTGCAAGCATTGCCACAACACCGCAATTGATAGGTGATTGCAGAAAAGCCGGCAATGCAGATTTAAAGAACATACTCACAATCATAATGCCGGTACCAAAAATAAAACATACCCACACAGACGCCTTTGTTGCTTTTTTAAAATACAATCCATATAAAAACGGTGCTAAAAATGCGCCGGCAAGTGCCCCCCACGAAATACCCATTAGCTGCGCAATAAATGTTACATTGCTGTTATACTGCACAATCGCAATTAACACGGATATCAATATAAATACAATAATTAAAATACGTAAAGTCCGCAGCTGTGCTTTTTCGCTCATTTTTTTACATATATTTCCTTTAATAAAATCAAGCGTCAGCGTAGAGCTGGATGCTAATACCAAAGAAGACAGCGTAGACATAGATGCCGATAAAACCAATACAACCACCACACCCATTAAAATATCCGGGAGTCCTTCCAGCATAGTTGGGATAATAGAATCATACCCATTTGCGGCAACATTGATTTTGTCTGAGAAAAGTCTTCCAAAGCCGCCTAAAAAATAACAGCCTCCAGCAACAATGATTGCAAATATAGTAGAAATAATGGTTCCTTTTGCAATGGCTTTTTCACTTTTAATTGCGTAAAATTTCTGTACCATTTGCGGCAGTCCCCATGTTCCCAAGGATGTTAAAATAACAACACATAAAAGATCAAACGGATCTGGTCCGAAAAAAGAAGCAAACACACCGGGAACAGAAGAGACCGTTTCATCCTGCACCATCGCCAAGCCATTAAGCGACTCCATAAACCCGCCGTTCTGCATGAGAACGCTCGCAATTACTGCAATAATGCCAAACAGCATGATAATGCCCTGTATAAAATCGTTTATAGCTGTTGCCATATAGCCGCCTGCAATTACATAGATTCCTGTAAGCACTGCCATAACCACAATACACCAAACATAATCTACTTCAAACGCCATAGCAAACAGGCGGGAAAGCCCGTTATATAGCGACGCTGTATAAGGAATGAGGAAGATGAAAACAATCGCGGAAGCGCCAATTTTCAATCCTTTGCTTAAATACCGGCTGCCAAAAAATTCTGGCATGGTTGCGCTTTTTAAATGCTGGCTCATAAGTCTGGTTCTTCTTCCTAAAACTACCCAGGGAAGCAATGAACCTAAAAACGCATTTCCCAAACCGATCCAGGTAGAAGCAATCCCAAACTTCCAGCCAAATTGTCCGGCATATCCAATAAAAATAACGGCGGAAAAATACGAAGTTCCATATGCAAACGCCGTAAGCCATGGTCCGACCGAACGACCGCCTAAAACAAATCCATTTACATTGGTTGAATGTTTGCGGCAATAGAGTCCAACCGCAATCATAATTGCAAAAAAGACAACCAGCATAATAATTTTCAATACCATTTTTTACATCATTCCTTTCTTTGTTTTTAGAGGAAGGTATAAAAAAACCCATCCTCTACTTTTACAAGTATGAGGACGGGGTTGTGTTCCCGTGGTACCACCTCAATTTATCAGCACCTCACAGTACTGACCTCACAAGTACTCGCATTTTTCATACAATGCGGTTATACTCTTGTGCTATAACGGGCACACCCGGCGCCGCCTACTCAGCTTCAAAACCGTTCAGCACGCAGCTCCCAGGATGTATTCAATTCCTTTCCGCGTCTGCCTCGCACCACCCGGCAGCTCTCTTAACGCTTACCACGAATCTACTTGTTCCTGCTCATCGCCTTTTTGGTATTTATTTATGCTAAAAAGATTTTATCACTCTTTTTGTAATCTGTCAAGCTTTTTTTTAATTTCAATACTTTCCGCGTATAGCACGCTCGATATCGCGTTTTGCATCACGCTTTGCCGCATCTTCGCGCTTATCATACAGTTTCTTGCCCTTAACAACTGCAATTTCCATCTTAGCTCTTGCACCTTTCAAATACAGCGACAGCGGAACAATCGACAATCCATCCTGGGTTACAAAACCAATGAGTTTATCAATTTCCCGTCTGTGCAGTAATAATTTACGCACTCTAAGCGGATCTTTGTTAAATATATTTCCTTTTTCATAAGGGGATATATGCATCCCAAGTACAAACGCTTCCCCTTCTTTTACCGAAACCCAGCTATCTTTTAAATTAACGGAACCGTTACGTACAGATTTAATCTCTGTACCGGTCAATACAATGCCCGCTTCTATTTTTTCAAGCACAAAATAATCATGCAGCGCTTTTTTATTATTTGCAATAATTTTAACGGTCTGTTCCATTTCCTTTTTCCCTCCGCTTCATTATATACTGATTCAATAAAATCCCTGCTATACTGATAACTGCAATGATTGCATAGATCAAAATTGTTTTCCCTATATCTCCCTCACTAAAAGTCGCCCCCGCATATGTGGAGGATAAAATAGACGGAATACGTGCAATAACCGATATTAAAATAAAAGGCTTAAACGCAATTTTAAACAGGGGCGCAACATAACAAATGGTATCTTTCGGTGTTCCAGGAATGAAAAATAGTACAAACAACAGCATCTCCAGCCTTCGCTCATTTTTAAGAAATTTGAGCTTCCGTACTTTTTCACTCCCCGCTATCTTTTCCACGACATCCTTACCAAGCTTAGACATTATAAAATAAATCAGCGTTTCTCCTATAGCAACACCCGCCAAATCAATCAAAAGCCCTCCAAACGTTCCATACATAGCCCCTGATACAAACTCAACTACTTCACCAGGTATTACCGCTACAATGATCTGCAGAATCTGAATGGCAAGAACCAAAAACACGCCCCAAATTCCCATTTCCTGCACCATTTTTTCTAATGACAAAATTCCCTCTTCGCTTGCAAAAGAAGCAAAAACAGGGTATAACAATGCACTTGCAAGTACAATTACCGTTATGTAAAGCCAAAACAGCCATTTTTTCACTTGTTGTTTTTTCATTATTTTATCCTTTCCAAATGATGTATATGTATATTATACACGAAAAAAAGAAAAAGGTCAAAATAAACTTGATTATTTTTGTAAATTTTTGTATAATAAATAGAAAATAAATTGTAAACGCTAAAGGAATGATTTGTGATGTTGAAAATCGGAAATACGTGGGATGCGCTGCTTGCCGACCAATTTGAATCGGAATATTATTTAAAACTGCGCGCATTTTTAAAAAAAGAATATTCTTCCGGACCGGTCTCCCCCAATATGTACATGATTTTCAACGCCCTAAAAATCACAGATTACCAGGCAGTCAAAGCCGTAATATTAGGTCAGGATCCTTATCACGGAGAAGGACAGGCCCACGGCTTATGCTTCTCTGTTCAGAAAGGAGTCGCACTGCCGCCGTCTTTAGTCAATATTTACAAAGAATTAGAAGCGGATTTGGGCATACATCCCGCTAAACAGGGGGATCTGACTCCGTGGGCCGAGCAGGGCGTTTTACTATTAAATACTGTTCTGACAGTGCGCGGTGGTCTTGCAAACAGCCATAAAGGTAAAGGCTGGGAAACTTTTACCGACCGTATTATCACCCTGCTTAATGCACGCGAAAAGCCCATGGTGTTCTTATTATGGGGTGCAAACGCACGCGCAAAAAAAGCACTCATTACAAATCCAATGCATTTGGTTCTTGAAGCAGCACACCCAAGTCCGTTGTCTGCTTATAACGGATTCTTCGGTTGCCGTCATTTCTCCAAAACCAATGATTTTTTAATGCGCTGCGGCCAGGAACCCATCAATTGGCGCCTTTGAGCTTAAATAAAATAACGCCGCCGATCATCAGCGCTAAACCTAAAAATTTTGTCCAATGAAAAGCGACTTTGGGTGTTTCCATAATACCAAACGCGTCGATGAGCGCTGCGACCGTTAGCTGTGCAATCAAAATAACCGAAACCGCGACAGTCGGCGATAAATCTCCCATGGCAAGCATAACCAGAATGGTTATCGCAATACCCAAAACGCCTCCCAGCCAATAAACAGGTTTTGTCTGAAATATATTTAATAAATTACCTTTGCCGAAAATGATTAAGACAAGAATACTGAGTATAAACGCCACGCTCTGCACAAAAGCATTCGACTCATATAAACCTATCTTTTCCGAAAGCCGGGTATTCATCACGCCCTGTATACTCATGGCACTGCCGGCAAGAATAGCAAAAATCACACCTAAAAAATTCATATACGCATCTCCTTTTAAGTAAAATTCCTCTGCCCCTGTTTTTCAAGGGAGCAGAGGAAAGATAAGAGGGATGCACGCAAAATGTGCGTGCTTAAGAAATGTCCGCAACGGTCGACAGATTAACCATCGCCGTTCGTTGTTAGTATGTCCGTTCTACACGCATTTATACAAAAATTTTTCTTGTATTTTATAGGAAATGATGATATAATAGTATAAATTCATATATTTTTATGTACATGATCTGATATTTGGTTTGACGCGTTGTTTTTACGTCAAATACTTAACTTTAAAGGATAAGCTCAATATGAAAAAACAATGGATTTTATCGGCAGTCAGTTTGCTGATTCTCTGTGCTCTGCTTGCCGTAATAGCGTATATTCCGATTCTTACACTTTTTTTTGCGCCCTTTGCATTGGCCTTGTTTGCCGGCGCAAAATTATCCGGGAACAAGCTTCTGCCACTCATTTTATGGTTGGCTGCATTAGCTGGTGTAACCGTACTATCAGCCTCTTTTCTATATGCGCTGGTTTTCACTTCTATACCCGCTCTTGCTGGAATATGGGCAGGTATATGTATAAAAAAAGGCGGTTCCGTTAAACGTATTTTTGCAATAAGTGCAACAGGAATTGCATTATTTCTAACAGCGATATTACTCTTGCTTAGCCAAGTTGCACATACCAACATCATTGAAAGTATCTTTACTTCTGCTAAGGACATTTTTTCGCAAATGTATACCCAACTGCTGATTCAAAACGCAGTATCTTCAGAGCAGATAGAACAGCTTTCTACCCTTTCTGAGCAGATTTTCACCGGCATATATCAGCTTTTTCCTTATTTGCTGGTGGCTATTTCCGCCATTATGGGATATGCCGCTTTATGGATTATTGTACTTTTTAATAAAATCTATCGGTCAGATATGGTTTTTCTTCCTTCTTTTTCGCAATTCAAATGCGGCATTGTAACCATTATTATTTTTGCGCTTTCCGCAATTATTATGCTCGTATCGAAAAACCAGGTTCTGACTATTGTATTTACAAATATTTATGCGATTGTTTCTTTCCTGCTGTGTATGTGCGCACTATCATTGATAGATTTTTGGATGAAACGTCAAAACTGGTTTATTCTTGTTCGTATTATATTACTGCTGGCAATTTGGTCTATTTCTTCAGGTTTTATTGGCACGCTTGTTTTAAGCATACTGGCTTTTATTGATGCACGTGCCGATTTCCGAAAACTGGATCGTGAATTATAGGAGGTCTGTAAATCACATGAAAAATGAAAGCAAAGATCATTTTATTGCTTTATTGTTCTGTATTGCCGTGCTTGGCATTTTGGGCATGGTTATGTGTTTTTTTAACCTGATTTTAGGGTCTGTCCAGATTATCATTGCCATTATCCTCGCCTTCTTGAATGTTTTGGTCATTCGCAAAAAACATGGAAACTTATCTGATTTTATTGACAACATCACGTTCCATGCGGATAATGCAGCCAAGGACAGCTTAATTAACGCACCTATGCCTGTAATCATATTTAAATTTTCTGGAAAATCTTTATGGGCAAATGAAAAATTTGACGCTTTATTTGACGGTGTTTCTTTGTTTGATAAACCATTTGAAACCATTTTCCCTGGTATTAACAGAAATGTTTTGCTGAGTGATCCTTCCGCCTTTTCCTGCTATATCGGCAATTCCCATTATGCTGTATACGGAAATTATGTGTATGGCGAAAAAAAAGATACAACCCCCTCTTTCATTGTCTTTTATCTGTTTGAAGATACAGAAACATATGAGCAAAGCATTAAATATCAAGAAGAAAAACCGGTAATTGGTTTTATCAATATAGATAACTACGATGATGTGCTTATGAACACACCTGATGCTTACCGTTCCCTTCTGCTCGCAGAAATTGATAACAAAATTGCTTCCTGGTTTTCTTTTACAAACGGTGTTTTAAAGAAAGTGGAAAAAGATCGATATCTACTGTTTTTCTCGCACAATTGCCTGCAAAAAATGATGGAAGACAAGTTTTCCGTTTTAGACAGCGTGCGCGAAATACATTGCGGCAATAAATTTTCTGCAACACTTTCGATCGGCATTGGCGTGGGTGACAAAGATTACAAGGTGCTGGATGACGAAGCCAGCTCAGCCATAACGCTCTCTCTTGGCCGCGGCGGCGATCAGGCCATTGTAAAAGAAAATAATGAACTCAAATTTTTTGGCGGAAAAAACCGGGAACACGAAAAAACTACAAAAGTCAAAGCGCGCGTTACCGCAAACGCTTTGAAAGATCTATTCTCCAACGCTTCCAACGTGATTATTATGGGACATAAAATGCCGGACATGGATGCAATCGGCGCAGCAATCGGTCTGTGTGCTTTTGCCAGATTTTATGACAAAGACGTTTATATCTTGTATGAAAATACGGTACCTGCGGTCAACGGAATTATTAACCGCATCAAAGAAAACCTGGACTATGATCACGTATTTATCTCCCCGGAAACCGCTGCCGAACATGTGCATGACAATTCCCTTCTGGTTGTGGTAGATACACATAAGCCGGATTATACCTACTGTCCTTCTCTGATTAATCAAATTAAAAACATTGTACTTATAGATCATCACCGCAGAGGTGAAGATTTTATTGAACACGCAAAATTAGTGTACCACGAACCATACGCCTCTTCTACCTGCGAAATGGTTGCAGAAATTCTCCAATATGCCGGCGGAGACTTTCGACTGGCTTCGCAAGAAGCAGAAGCGCTGTATGCCGGCATTATGTTAGACACTAAAGACTTTGCGATGAAAACCGGCGTGCGTACTTTTGAAGCTGCAGCCTTTTTAAAACGATGCGGCGTAGATATTCAGGAAATACGAAAATATTTCCGCAACGACTTTAACAGTTATGTGCATATTGCACAAATTGTTTCTTCCGCCATCACTGTAAATGGCAACATCGCCGTTTCAGGCTGCGAGCATACCTCAGGCACAGATATCTATTCTATTGCCCCGCAGGCAGCTGACAGACTTTTATCCATAAGCGGTATAGAAGCCTCGTTTGTTATTATGGAAAAACCTGAAGAAATTTCAATCAGCGGCCGCTCAACTGGCAATATAAATGTACAGCGCATTATGGAAAAGCTCGGCGGCGGCGGGCATTTAACCATGGCTGGCGCGCAGCTTAAAAACTGTACTTATGCTGAAGCCAAAGAACGATTAATTCATGCTATTAACGAATATTTAGAAGAAAATTAACCTCGAAAGGATGCGAAAATATGAAAGTTGTTTTATTACAAGATGTAAAAGGGCAAGGAAAAAAGGGCGATATTGTAAATGTAAGCGACGGTTATGCACGTAACTTTCTTTTCCCAAAAAAGCTGGCGACCGAAGCAACCGCTTCTGCTTTAAATGATCTTAAGGGTAAAAGCGAAGCCTTTGCCTACAAAAAAGAAACCGAACTTTCTGAAGCAAAAGCTATGCAGGAAAAATTAAAACAGGTCTCTGTAACCATTACTGCAAAAGCCGGCTCTAATGACCGTCTGTTTGGTTCTGTAACCAACAAAGATGTTGCAGAAGCATTGCTTAATCAGCATCATATCAAAATTGATAAACGTCGTTTTGAAATGGAAGATATCAAAAATACCGGCACATATACCGTTTCTGTAAAACTATATCCGGATATAACAGGAAATTTAACAGTGATTGTAAAAGCGCAATAATGAAAATAAGTTGCTGACCAAAATACTTAAGAAAGGAGCATGATTATGGCGGAAGAATATTTAGGAATAAGCGGCGGCATCCCGCCATACAGTCTGGAAGCAGAACAATCTGTTTTGGGCTGCATGCTGACAGACACAGAATCTGTTGCCATTGCTTTTGAAAATCTCAAGCTGGATGATTTCTACCGTGAAGAAAACAAAGAGATTTTCCAAGCCATGACACAGCTCTTTGCAAACGACACCCCCATTGACATTATTACGGTAAGCAACGCCCTGTCTGCTGCCGGAACACTGGACGCTGTGGGCGGCAAAGAATTTATTGCAGGGCTTGCAATTAACATTCTCACGGTCGCAAATATAAAAAATCATATTGATATTATTCTGGAGAAATCTTTAAGACGAAAACTGATTGCAGCAGCAAATAAAATCTGTAAACTTGCCTATGAAAGCGCCCAATCACCAACCGAAATTGCCGAACTTGCTGAAAAATCTATTTTCGACGTGTTACAGGATCATGAAAATCGAGGTCTCGTTCATATACGCCAAGTATTGGACGAAAGCTATTCCCATTTGGAAGAACTACAAGCCCGAGATTCCAATATAACCGGTCTGGAAACGGGCTTTTCTCACTTTGACTATATTACATCCGGATTTCAAAAATCCACACTCAATATATTGGCTGCACGCCCCGGCGTGGGTAAAACAAGCTTTGCTCTAAACATTGCACGTAACGCAGCGCTGAAAAACAAACAAACGGTTGCTATTTTCAGCTTAGAAATGGGCCGCGAAGAACTGGTTAACCGTATTTGGACTTCACAGGCAATGGTAGACAGCACCAAACTTAAAAACGGCGATCTGGATATGGACGACTGGACAAGACTTTCTCAAACATTAACTCCTTTGGCAGATGCGCCGATCTATATTGATGACACATCCAATATAACGGTCACTGAAATCCGTTCAAAATGCAGAAGACTTAAATTGGAAAAAGGTTTAGATCTTGTGGTTGTAGACTATCTGCAGCTGATGCAAAGCACCAAATCCCGCGGAGAAAGCAGACAGCAAGAAGTTTCTGAAATGTCCCGCGCACTTAAAATTATGGCGAAGGAACTGGAAGTACCTGTTCTCACGCTAAGTCAGTTATCCCGCTCTATTGAACAACGGCAGGACAAAACACCGCTTTTGTCCGATTTAAGAGAATCCGGTGCAATTGAGCAGGATGCAGATATGGTTATGTTTATTCACAGGAAAGATGAAAACGACGAAAACGAAAATCCGAATTTTGTCGAATTAACAATTGCAAAACACAGAAGCGGTCCCACCGGTAAAATCACGCTTGCATGGCAGCCGGCTTACACCTCTTTTGTTTCGGTGGATACAATTCATGAAGAATAATTTAATTAAAAAAATACAATCGTATATTTTAGAAAATAATATGCTGCATGCACATGACCGCGTGCTGGTTGCGTTCTCTGGCGGGTATGACTCTATATGTTTAGCACTCGCACTGCATGCGCTCGGTTATTCTATTGCACTGGCGCATGTAAACCACGGTTTAAGAGAAACCGCCAAAAAAGACGCCGCTTTTTGTGCGTCTTTTGCAAAAAAACTGGGCGTTCCGTTTTATTTAAAAGAAGCGGATGTAAGAGCCTATGCACAAGCACATAAAATGAGCTGCGAAACAGCTGGCAGACTGATTCGCTACGACTTTTTTGCTTCTTTGAACGAATACAATAAACTCGCCACAGCCCACCATAAAAACGACTGTGCCGAAACGGTGATTCTGCATTTAATCAGAGGCAGCGGATTAAAGGGATTAACCGGCATCGCTCCTGTTCGCGGCAATCTGATCCGCCCGCTTCTTTGTCTAACACGAGCAGAAATAGAAGATTTTGTAAATGAAAATAAAATATCCCCTTGCGAAGATGAAACCAATTTTTCTTTGGATTTTGCGCGCAATCGGATTCGCTTAGAAATTCTTCCTGCTTTCATGCGTGAAAATCCGAAATCGGTAGATACTATTTGCAGAACGGCTTCCCTTCTACAACAAGACGAAGCTTTTTTACAGGCAGAGGCAGAAAAGTACGTGCGAAATGGACAAATCCAAGTGGACACGCTCAAAAGCTTGCCTTTTCCCATTGCTTCTCGTGCTCTGCGCATTGCTTTCACCTCAGTTGCCGGCACAACAAAAGATCTGGAATATAAACACATCACCTATATACTATCTCACTTGAAACCGCATGGAAAAATTCTGGATTTATGTTTTCATATCACCGCAACCGTACAATATGGTATGCTTATTTTTCAAAAAAATGTACAAACTGAAAATAATACATTCTGTTATCCCCTGAACGTCCATGGCGTAACTGATGTTCCTGAATGTGGTTTGCGCATCTATACGCAAATCTGTGATACCAGACCGAATGATGGAATATACTTTGACTATGATCAGCTGAAAGATATCCCCATTGTCATTCGCAGCAAAAAACCGGGTGACACATTTTCCCCTTTTGGCATGCAGGGAAGAAAAACACTCAAAAAATTATTTGTGGACCTTAAAATCCCGCAGCAGCAGCGTTCTAATATTCCAATTCTGGCAACAGAATCGGAAATTTTGTGGGTTATTGGAATTAGAAGAAGCAATGCTTTTACGGTAAATACACAAACGAAAAAATTTTTAAAAGTACAGGAGGAAAACATTTATGAATCAGGACATTGCGGCAATCCTTTTATCTGAAGAGGAAATTGCAAAAAAAGTTGCACAAATAGGCGCACAAATCAGCCAGGATTACACAGGAAAAGATTTATTGATTGTCGTTATCTTGAAAGGCAGCGTTATTTTTGCCGCCGATTTGCTGCGTAAAATTACCATTCCAGTCAATATTGATTTTATTGCTGTCTCAAGTTACGGAACTGGTGTAAAAACTTCCGGCGTGGTAAAAATTATTAAGGACTTAAATTGTTCTATCGAGCATAAACATGTTTTGATTATTGAAGATATCTTAGACAGCGGAAAAACGCTGCATCATCTGACTGAACTTTTAAAAACAAGAAATCCTGAGAGCGTGCAGGTATGCACATTGCTTAACAAGCCTGACCGCCGAGAAGAGGAAGTGGATGTTTTATATTCCGGATTTGATATTCCCGATGAATTTGTCGTTGGGTATGGATTGGATTATGCAGAAAATTATCGAAATTTACCATATATCGGCATTCTTAAGCGGGAAGTTTATGAAAAATAAGTGAAATTTTCCATATTTTGCTTGCTTTTGCCAAAAAGTTATGTTACTATTTAAAGGATAGTTAAGATTATCTATTGGAGGGCCTCTATTTTGAAAAAAAATTTAAGAAGCATAAGTTTTTATGCCATATTATTTATGGTTATTCTTTTGCTGGTTACCTATCTGTATTCTGCACCGCCTACTGAAATTAAAGTTTATTCAGATTTGGTGCGGGACGTACAATCAGGATTGGTAACCAAGCTGGTGGTTATCGAAGATACAGCCACCGTTACCATGCTGGATAAAACACAGTATGAGGTAACCATACCATCTAAAACGATTTTCCATAACGATTTATGGGATACACTGAAAAAACAAATTGATGCAGGAACGCTTGTATACGATACGCAGCCGACACCCACTGTTCCGTGGTGGCTTTCCATGCTTCCCGGTTTTATTTTAGTCTTACTGTTTGTTGCTTTCTGGGTATTTTTTATGAACGACAAAGGTGGCGGAAGCCGCGGCGCTATGAGTTTTGGAAAAAGCCGCGCACGGATGTCACATAATGATACAAATGTAAAATTTGAAGACGTTGCGGGTGAAGACGAAGAAAAGGAAGAATTACAGGAGGTTGTTGACTTTCTGAAAGGTCCTGCAAAATATCAGAAAATGGGAGCAAGAATTCCAAAAGGTGTTTTGCTGATCGGTCCGCCCGGAACGGGTAAAACCTTGCTTGCTAAAGCGGTTGCCGGCGAAGCCGGTGTTCCTTTCTTCTCCATCAGCGGTTCTGATTTTGTGGAAATGTTTGTAGGCGTAGGCGCTTCCCGTGTACGCGACCTTTTTGAACAAGCAAAGAAAAACGCCCCCTGCATTGTGTTTATTGACGAAATTGATGCAGTCGGCAGAAAGCGTGGATCAGGACTTGGCGGCGGCCATGATGAAAGAGAACAGACCTTAAACCAATTGCTGGTTGAAATGGATGGTTTTGGTGCTTTTTCCGGCATTATTGTTCTTGCGGCTACTAACCGCCAGGATATTTTGGATCCTGCACTTCTCCGTCCGGGACGCTTTGACCGCCAGGTATACGTAGGCTATCCCGACGCCAACGGAAGAGAGGCCATCTTAAAAGTCCATTCCCGTACAAAACCTTTGGCTGCTGATGTTGACTTAGCTGTTGTTGCCAAAACAACCGTCGGTTTTACTGGTGCGCAACTTGAAAATGTTATGAATGAAGCCGCACTGCTTGCTGTTAAAAACAATGAAGAAAGTATTTCTATGGCGGATTTAAATGAAGCTGTTATAAAAGTAGAGATGGGCAGAGAAAAGAAATCCCGAAAATACACTGAACACGAAAGAAAGCTTACGGCCTATCATGAAGCAGGTCACGCCGTTGTAACCCGGTTGCTGCCCGGCACGGATGTAGTGCATCAGGTAACCATCATTCCACGCGGACCTGCCGGTGGTTTTACAATGTACCGTCCTACAGAAGATAAGTCTTATCGTTCAAAAAGTGAAATGAACAATGAACTTGTAAGTCTTCTTGCCGGCAGAGTTGCTGAAAAACTTATTTTAAAGGATATCAGCACCGGCGCTTCTAATGATATTCAGCGTGCAACGCAGATTGCCCGTGCAATGGTTACACGTTTTGGTATGAGTGATAACTTAGGTACTGTGTTTTACGATTCTGAATCGGAAGAAGTGTTTATCGGCAGAGACTTCGGCACTGTAAAGAGCTATTCAGAAGAAATTGCCGCGCAGATTGACAATGAGGTTCGCTCTATCATTGATACGGCCTACGACCGCTGCGAAGATCTTTTAAATAACAACATTGCGAAGCTGCATGTTGTTGCACAGGCTTTGCTGGAAAAAGAAAAAATTGACGGAAACGAATTTGAAGAACTGTTTAATTCCATTTCCTGAACAAATTAAAAACGCAAAATGCAATTATTTTGCGTTTTTTTATTTTGTTCTTATTGACAGCCTTGATTTTTGTATGGTAAAATAAAGTTGATATAGGAACGCTGCTCTGCAAGAGCAAGAAAAGGATGGGATATTTTATGATAAACAGAGCTGAATTAAAAACATCTGCAAAATCGCAGATACGTGGAAACATTGGCATTCTTTTTGTTTGTACACTGATTATTCTTGCCATTGTGACCGTCTTATGCTTTATTCCTTTTATTGGCATTATTGCAGTATACGTTATTACACCGGCACTCGGTATGGGATATGTATATCTGTTTTTAGACATACATAATGGTATGCCTGCGCAGATTCCTACTATTTTCCGCGGCTTTCAACAAAACTTCGGAAAAATTTGGCTTTTGTTTTTCCTGATTGGATTGTACACATTCCTCTGGAGTCTTTTATTTGTTATCCCAGGCATTGTAAAAGCTTACGCATACTCCATGGCCCCCTATATTCTGGCAGAAAATCCGGAAATCAGCGCAAGCGAAGCAATCCGCCGCAGCAAAGAAATGACGGCAGGACATAAAGGTGAATTGTTTGTGTTAGATCTTTCCTTCATCGGATGGGTTCTGCTGGGCATGCTCACACTTGGTATTCTGTACTACATCTATATTATCCCCTATATGAATGCTACTTTTGTAGATGCTTACTATGCCCTTAAAGATAACACTGCCTCTCCATTCCCGACTGTATAATCTGGCTATATATTATGTAAAAAAACAAAGGCTGAGAAAGTTTTATTTCTCAGCCTTTTCTTTGTTTCTTTGCGCCTTTTCCCTTTTTGAAAATACACAGCCGCAATAATCCTGTCGGTATATTTCATACGTTTTAGAAATCTCACAGGAACGAAGATAACCGTTTCGTTTTTTAAAATCTGCAAACAAGTAAGCTACGTTATATTCCTTTTCGAGCTCCATTCCAACCGCATTTAAAACCGCTGCATTTTTATGCGGACTAATGGAGAGTGTTGTTGTGAAATAATCAAAACCATTTTGTTTTGCATACTCTGCGGTTTTTCCCAGGCGAAGCCGGAAACATGCACGGCATCTTTCCCCGCCCTCCGGTTCTTGCTCTAATCCTTTTACCGCCTCATAAAAAGACTGGCAATCGTAGTCTGCCTGCACTACCGGTATTTGATTCTCTGTAAATAATTTCGTAAAGCGCGCCTGTTCGTCCGAACGTTTATAAAATTCTTCTTCCGGAAATATATTCGGGTTAT
>CALXJH010000156.1 GCA_944388555.1 uncultured Clostridia bacterium | reverse complement strand
ATGCCGAATTAGAATCTGATATTGAAACTTCTTTAAAAGAACTGAAAAAAGAAAAAAAAAAAAATTTGTGGCTGCACAGAGACGATGAAGCGCAGCAGGCTGAGAAAATTGTGCAAACCATGAATCTGTTTATAAAAAAAGGAAAAATAAAAAATTACGCCGTTTCCAACTGGCGGGGCGAGCGCATAAAAACAGCGAACATATTTGCACAAAAAGAACATCTATCTCCAATCGTGGCCAGCCAGATTCAATATAACATTGCGCTTCACAACGGACTTTCCGATGATACATGCCTTGAGATGACACAAAAAGAATTTGATTTTTACAAACAGGAGAAAACTTTTCCGGTATTTGCATATTCTTCACAGGCAAAAGGATTTTTTGAAAAATATCTTACCGACAGCCTTTCTTCTGCCGCATCCAGAGATTATTTAAACGCACAGAACATGTCGCTTGCCAAAAAATTACAAAAGCAAGCGCTGCAAACTGGAAAAACAGTATCCGAACTGGCTCTGGAACTTTTACTCAACCAAAGCCCTTTCCCCGTTTTCCCGATTATTGGCGCCTCTAATACCCAGCAGCTGCGTCAAACGCTTGGCATCTAATCGCATACATTTCTTGTTTGTTTATGTAAAATTTGTTTATATGTGCAAACATATGTCTTTGGTAGTTGTGGTATTATTTGTTGCACCATTATTTATATAAAGCATTCTTTGCCTTATTTTCAGGAAAAATTTAAATTCAAACAAAAGCAGAGGTATAGATTCGCTCTATACCTCTGCTTCTATAAAACAATAATTTAATTATCTTCCGTCAAAACGGCACTGCCCTGCTCGATGGATTTAGGCACATCTAAAATCCTTTGATTGGAAGAACCGCGGAATTTTAAAGAAATATCTTTTTTTGGTTCCTCAAATTCACCGTCTACTAAAATGTCAATATAAGACAACATCTCGTCTGTGTTTTCTGTCCGTGCGCGGGAAGGCAAAGCACCTATCAGTTCTTCAAATCGATACCCCGTATAACACCAGACATTTTTCTCAGGAAACTGTTTCTTAAATTGCCGCAGCAACTTTACAAGGCATTCTTGGTTCTCTGGCTCGAACGGCTCGCCTCCAAGCAAAGACAGCCCAGCAATGTACCCTGGTGAAACCGCAGAAAGAATTTCGTTCTGTGTATCGTGGGTATACGGCTTGCCGTAGTTAAAATCCCATGTTTCCGGATTAAAACAGCCTTTACAATGGTGCGTGCATCCTGAAACAAACAAAGAAACGCGCACGCCTTTGCCGTTGGCAATATCGGTTGTTTTTATTTCGCCATAATTCATTATAGATGCAGCACTCTTTCTTTGATTTCTTGTGTACGTCCCTGATTCCAGAACTGCGTTCCAATATATCCGCACGTTCTGCGGGCAACATTCATTTTATTCTGATCTGTATTCCCGCATTTTGGGCATTTCCAAATCAATTTATCCTGACTGTCGGTAACAATCTGAATTTCTCCGTCATATCCGCATTCCTGACAATAATCGCTTTTGGTATTCAGCTCCGCATACATAATATGATCATAAATAAACTGCATAACCGAAAGTACTGCTTCAATATTATCCTGCATATTTGGAACTTCCACATAAGAGATCGCTCCGCCGGGCGAAAGCGCCTGGAATTTCGACTCTCTTTCTAATTTTTCAAACGCGTCAATCGGCTCTGTTACATGAATATGATAGGAATTTGTGATATAATTACGATCCGTTACGCCCGGAATAATTCCAAAACGTTTCTGCAGAGATTTTGCAAATTTATAGGTTGTAGACTCTAACGGTGTTCCATATAATGAATAATGTATATTCTCCTCTTTTCTCCATTTCAAACAAGCATCATTCATCGCCTGCATAACTCGCAAGCCAAATGCCTCTCCTTCCGGATCAGTCAGTTTTTTACCGGTAACCTCATATACACATTCCCAAAGTCCTGCATAACCCAAAGAAATGGTAGAATATCCTCCGTGCAGCAATTTATCAATACGCTCTCCTTTTTTCATACGAGCCAGCGCGCCGTGCTGCCATAAAATAGGCGCTGCATCGGTTAAGGTGCCTTCCAGGCGCTCGTGCCGGCACTGTAATGCTCTATGGCAAAGCTCCAGCCGCTCATCCAATACTTTCCAGAATTTTTCTTCGTCTTTTCCATCCACGCAGGCAGTACAAGCAACATCTACCAGATTGAGCGTAACCACACCCTGATTAAAGCGTCCGTAGTATTTCGGTTTTCCATTCTCGTCTACATAAGGCGTCAGGAAGCTGCGGCAGCCCATACAGGTATAGCAATTTCCATTACCGTTATCATCCACTTTTAATTTCAACATAATTTTTTCCGAAATATAATCCGGAACCATTCTCTTTGCTGTACATTTTGCAGCAAGCTCTGTTAAGTAATAATATTTAGAATCCTTATAGACATTATCTTCTTCTAAAACGTAAATCAATTTAGGAAAAGCCGGCGTAATCCACACGCCATCCTCATTCTTTACGCCTTGATACCGCTGCAGCAAAGTCTGCTCAATAATCAGCGCCAAATCATGTTTTTCCTGCTCATTTTTTGCTTCATTCAGATACATAAATACCGTTACAAAAGGTGCTTGTCCATTTGTGGTCATCAGCGTTACAACCTGATATTGAATAATCTGTACGCCCCGGCGAATCTCTTCTAACAGGCGGTCTTCTACAATTTTATCAATTCTTGTATCATCGGGCTGGATGCCAAGCGTCTTGACTTCTTCCAAAACAGATTTACGGATCTTTTCACGCGAAATTTGCACAAAAGGTGCAAGATGCGTTAAACTGATGCTTTGTCCTCCGTACTGAGAACTTGCAACTTGCGCAATAATTTGTGTAGCTATGTTACAAGCTGTAGAAAAACTATGTGGTTTTTCAATCTTTGTTTCACTGATGACTGTACCGTTTTGCAGCATATCTTCTAAGTTAACCAAATCACAGTTGTGCATATGCTGTGCAAAATAATCTGTGTCATGGAAATGAATAATGCCTTCCTTATGCGCCTTTACAATGTCCTGTGGCAAAAGGACGCGGTTGGTAATATCCCGGCTTACTTCTCCTGCCATATAATCTCTCTGCACGCTGTTTACCGTTGGATTTTTATTAGAGTTCTCCTGTTTTACTTCCTCATTATTGCACTCAATTAAGGATAAAATACGATCATCTGTTGTATTTGCCTTACGAGCAAGAGAACGAATATATCTATATTTTATATAGTTTCTCGCCACATTAAAGGCGCCGTGTTTCATGATCTGGCTTTCTACCATATCCTGAATTTCCTCTACGCCCAATGCACGTGACATATCTGCACCGGTTTGTTGTACAAATACTTCAATTTCATCAATATCAGAATTAGAAAGCCGTTCATTCTCCATCACGGTATCATTTGCTTTCCGAAGCGCATTTTTTATTTTCTCGCCATCATAAATGACCTGCGTTCCACTCCTCTTAATAATATTCATAACCCTTCACCTCGTTACATTTTTTAAGCAAAACCATTCTATCACAATTATTGCCTGTTGTCAATGCTATTTTTATATTTTTTTGAAAAAAAGCACAATATATAGTATTTGTAACAAAAACAATGTACTAAATACATTCTTTGCAAAAAACATTAAACCTGCATAAATAAAGGCGTTTTGGTAAAAAAACGACAAAAAAACGATGTATTCGGACTCTAAATACATCGTTTAAAAATACATTATTTTGCTAAAAAATTTTTTAATTTTTCTATATTTTTTTCGGCTGCTATTCTTCCAGCGTCATAAAATTCCTGAATTTTTTGCGGACGTGATTCGGTCCGCTGCCAATCGTCGGTTTTTTCTGGACAAATAACAAATACTTTGCCTTGCCGTTCTAAATCCAGTACATGTGCGTGGCTGTAATTGTAAATTTTTGTGCGGTTTTTTAACGCTTTCGCAAAAGCAGGATGTTTTCTATATAGGAAAGCAGAAATACCAAGTGCAGCCTCTTCTTGTTTTATGTAGTCACGCTCACGTGTCAAAAGAACAATCGCTTTATCCACGCCGTCTTCAAATGCTCTATCTACCGGAATCGGATCTACAATACCGCCATCCATATATTTTTTACCGTTATACTCTACTGGCCGGAATAAGATAGGAAGCGCACAAGTAGCAACCACCGCCTGCCATGTTTTATCGTCTCCCGTAATCGGTAAGTATTCTGCCTTTCCCGTTTCCAAATTGGTAACAGCCGCAAAAACCTGTCCTTTGTATGCGTGGAATGTATCGTAATCAAAAGGCAATAATTTGTTTGGCAGTTCATCAAAGACAAATTTTATGTTATAATAGCTATTATTGGCTTTATTAAACAAATGTTTAATTCCCATATAGCGGCTATCTGCCGTATACTCCGTTCCAATTTTAAGGCTTCGTCCAATTTGGCGGGAAACATATGAAATCCCATCCGCAATCCCTGCCGAAGCACCAATTACATAATCAGCCATAATATCATGCTCTAAAAAAACGTCCATCGCTCCTACTGAAAAATAAGCGCGGCTAGCGCCGCCTTCCAACACAAGCGCACATTTCATACTGGCCCAGCCCCTTTCTCTGCGATATAGCAAAAATCCGCTGTGTGTTTTTTTGCAAACACGCAAAACAACGTCTTTTTCAAAATCCTTTTCAAATAAGGGTATCACAAACCTGCACTTCTGTCAAGCGCTTTTCCCTATTTATTTTTCAGTCTATGCACTGCCGGATACAAAAAAACAGCAACAATAATACCAAAAATACCCTGCACCATATTCCCCGGAATACTTGCTGCCGCGGCTATGCCTTTGCCTAAAAGCAGTGCGGCAAATGCGAAGTATCCGAGCACCATAATGATTTCCGCTGCAACAGCCCCGCTGAACATACCTAAAAACAAATTTGCTTTCTGTACTCTCCTTAAAAGCAAAGCCGCCACAACTGCCATAGCCAGTTTAATAACAAACGTGCCCGGCGCATAATAAGCATATCCTGAAAATAAATCTGCCAAAGCCGAACCAAGTCCCGCAGCACATCCTCCATAAGCA
>CALXJH010000155.1 GCA_944388555.1 uncultured Clostridia bacterium | reverse complement strand
GATCCAGCGTTTCATACGCAATCAGATTCACATCCGACGCCCACAATTCTGTTTTCAGCAAGTCCTGGGCGTCGCCGATTACAATTTCATGTGTGTCTGCATGCTTTTCAATAACAAACTGCGGTTTACCAAAACCTACGCCAAGACCTTTGCGCTGTCCGATGGTATATTTTTCAAACCCGGTATGGGGTGCCAGTACTTTTCCGGCTTTGTCTACCATGTTGCCGGGCGTTAACGGCTGATGGGTATATTGCTGCAAAAATGCCGCATAGTCGCCGCCGGGCACAAAACAGATGTCCTGACTATCCGGTTTATTTGCATTTTCCAGCCCGTAGTCTGCCGCCTGCTGACGCAGCTTGCTTTTGGTTTCGGTACCCAGCGGCAGCAGCAAGTGTGCCAATTGTTTTTGCGTCAAATGATATAAAACATAGGTCTGATCTTTGGATGCGTCTGCTGCCTTTTTCAGCAGATATCTGCCTTTCTGCGCAGAATATTCCACCTGTGCATAATGTCCTGTCGCCAAAAAGTCAAAGCCTTGCTGAAGCGCGATGTCCAAAAGCTTTCCGAATTTCACGCGGCGATTGCATACAATGCACGGATTTGGCGTTTTTCCGGATCTATAGCTTGCAATAAAATCCCGGATCACCGTATCGGCAAACCAGTCTTGCATGTCAATGGTCTGATGCGCAATTCCCATTCTTTCCGCAGCTTTTTTTGCCTCGCTGCAGTCAGAAAGAGAACCGCAGGCATTTTCTTCCCCGCAGTATAGACGAAGTGTTACGCCGGATACTTTATATCCTGCTTCTATTAGCTTAAGTGCCGCGCAGCTGCTGTCTACGCCGCCGCTCATTGCAACCAAAACGCTGTCCTTCATTTTTTCATCACGCTCCGCTGTATTTGTCTTTGCTTAGTATAGCACATGTAAGCGGAAATGTCAATTTTGTATCTGCTTTCATAAACTGTATTGAAAGAGATAAGGAGGCATTTTGAATGGCAATTAAAATTTTTATTGACCAAGGACACAACCCTTACGGTCCGAATACCGGCGCACAAGCCAACGGACTGATTGAACAGGATATAAACTACAACGTCGGAAAATTTTTACAGAATTTGCTGCAGAATGATTATCGGTTTTCTGTAAGAGTTTCCCGTCCGACGCCCGACACCGTTCTTGGATATGACAACACTTCCAGCCTTAGGGCAAGAGTAGACGCGGCAAACAGCTGGGGCGCGGATTATTTTATCAGTATTCATTCCAATTCGAATGAAAATCCGGCAATCAACGGGAGTGAGGTCTATGTATACTCTCAAACTTCCCGCGCATATGCAATGGCAACCGACGTTTTAAACGGTATTGTAAACTATGTCGGCACAAAGGATAACGGTGTGCGTATCAACCGAACATTTTACGTATTAAGAAAAACGGTTATGCCGGCGCTTTTGGTAGAACTTGGCTATTTAACCAATCTTTCAGACGCAGAAAAGCTTTTAAATGGCCAATACGATTTTGCGTATGGTATTTATATGGGTATTTTGGATTATTTCGGTTATATGCCGCTATAATGGTTTATACTATATTATAATAAACACAATTATTGAACAAAAGCCAAAACAAAATGGCTTTTGTCTTTCATGTGTTTATTGAAACGGTGTTGTAACAAGCCGATTCGCGGCTTGTATTTATGTTATAATTATTATATAATAATATATACATTTAATTAAACAAAGGAGGAAATCATATGAACATTTGGCACGATATTGAAGAAGAAAGGATTACAGAAGAAAAATTCTGTGCTGTAATTGAGATTCCGAAGGGAAGCAAATCCAAGTACGAACTGGACAAAAAAACCGGCTTATTAAGATTAGACAGAGTTTTATACACCTCCACGCATTATCCGGCAAACTACGGATTTATTCCGCGCACTTATGCCGAAGACAACGATCCGCTGGACGTGTTGGTGTTATGTTCCGAAACGATTTATCCCATGTCGCTGGTGACCTGTTATCCCATTGGGGTGATTACCATGACAGACAGCGGTGAAGCGGATGAAAAAATTATCGCGATACCCAAAAATGATCCGAGCTATAATATGTATCAGAATATTTCGGATTTGCCGCCGCATATTTTTCAGGAAATGGCGCATTTTTTCTCTGTTTACAAAGCTTTAGAGCACAAAAACACCACCGTAGATAAGGTGGAAGAAAAAAGTGTTTCGCAATATATCATCAAGAAAGCCATTGCGCGTTACAAACAAAAATTTTCAGTTTAAAAAGTAAAAAGCAACGCCCCTCTGCATTTTGCAAAGGGGCGATTTCTTTATTTAGTCTATTTAATTGTAAGAACATCAAATAATGGCTGCATGGTTGTGCCTTCATACATTTTGTTTGCCCAGACAAACACTTTCTGGTTGCTTTCCACTTGCACTGTTTTCGGATTGTTTACGCTCACAATGGCATTTTCCGCAGAAAGATTCGTCATTCTTCCGTTTTCATCATAAGTTGCGATAATAATATAACAATATTCTGCGGTATCACAGCTTACGGTGTACACATTATCCGACCGGGAAACATGGATGCCTTTCTGTGTTTTGGAGTTTGTAATATACAAATTTGACCAATCATAGGTAGCCAGTGCGCCTTTGGTCACATTGATAACCCCTTGTTTTACACCCATATAATTGCCGTTTTCGTCATAATATTCACATGCCAAATTATTATTCATAAGAATATCTGATACGGAAAAATCAAACCGATTGTTCACTGCCGGATTGATTGCACTGTTGACAATTTCCACATTATTAAACAATACATATCCGCTTTCTACAATGTCTGTATCCGGAAGGTCTTTGGCAATCAGGTATCCATTCAGGTAACAGCCTTTCAGCGCGTCCGGCTCGGTCACATCGATGGGGATTTTGTCAAGATTCTGATAATTGATGCAGTACTTGGACTTACCGGTTGTCAGCGGCGCCGTAACAGAGCCTGCCGCTCCCAGAATAGAAAGGCTTACCGGTTCAAAATTCGTTTTGTTCACAGGCTCTTCCAGTTCAACCGGATACTTAGCGATGGTATATTCTTTGTCTAAAGTTTTGGTTCCGTCTTTAAACTCTGTCTCCACATTAAACACAATTTGTTTGTCCGGATCATCTACCGGAATGAAAAATTCATACGGGAACGAGGTATCGGTTACAGTTGTATACGCCGTTTCGTCCGCAAAGCGCCAGGTCAGCGTGGTTTGAACAATACCCGCATCCCCTTCTCCGCCTTTTGGATCGGTCGACAGACCGCCTACAAAAATATATCCCATATAGCAGGAGGGATCTATCGCAAGCGCATACGCTTTTACGTCATAGCCATTTCCCTGTGTATAGGTATTTCCTTCATACATAAGTCCCATTGCGGAATTTTCCATATTCAGATCGCTTCCGTCACTCTGCGGATCAAATTCAACACGGGCATAAGCCGGCATGGTAATACCGCTTCCGTTTACGGCTATCGTCAAAATGCCTTTTTCAGGCACCGTTACGGTAATCTGATTATTCTGTACCGGTGCAGAGGTTGCGATTCCCTGTTTATCATAAATGGTTGCCTGACTTTCGTTTTCGATTCCCAGTTCCTCATTAAAGGTAACGGTAACGGTTTCCGCGTTATCTGCCGCATTGGTGAGTACAAAAGCCGCTCTGCCGTCTTTGCGGCCTGCAATCCAGTCAATCTGCTTAGAGGAAACCGTTATGGTTCCTTCCTTCAGCCAGGGCCACATATTGGTTTCGTTGTAAATCACACCCGCCTCGTGCCCATACTGGCGGTTATTAAACCACGCATATCCTTGTGTTCGGGTATTGGGGAAATCCACCTTTCCGTCTGATTTCACCCACGCATTAGAGAACAAATAATCCTGCAGTGCGGAAAGCAGAACCGGAATATGATGGAAATATAAGCTGGTAGAATCGAATCCCAGAAGCGGATAATCCGCCTCACCGGGCACCGGATTGTACCCTGAGATATAGTATCCGGGATAATTGGCAAAACGACCGACAATAGAGGACCGCGCCATATCCATCATGAGCGTATCATTGGACAGATACCCAAGCCGCAGAATATCGCCCGCCCAAGTAGACATAAAGATATTGCTGCCGCGTGTTGCGCAGGTAGAGAACTGCTCCAAGCCCAAACCGACTCTGCTGGTTACCCATGCAGGATAGGGTGTTTCGTCCGGCCAAAGCGTTCCTTCTTCTCTGCCGATTACTTCTTTTTTATAATAAATCGATCCATTGTTTACTGTATCTGTTGCATCGCGGGTAATGGCACCTCTGCGATAGCCGGTATCAAACCACCACCAGGTGCTTTTATTGAAAACACGCGCCTCACCGGACAACTGCTCTACATCCGCTACCGTCATCTCCTGTTTGTCCTGCGGCATATCGGTTGTACGCAAAGAAGGTAAAAACCGGCGTGCCGCTTCAATTGCACCTTCTAAGTAAACCGGATCACCGGTTGCCTCATAAACATCCAGCTGCGACTGGAAATGCGGATTATAACTGATATTGATAAACAAATCTTCATCCAGATGATTGTCTGCAGCGATAAAAGAGCGTCTGTTGATATAGTCTTGGGCATATTGCGTCATCGTAGGCAAATCGGTATTGCCTGCCGCCAAATCATACCACAGCGCTTCGGAAGGATTTTTGATGCCCATGCCTCCCGATTCAACATTGGTATTCATAAGTTTGCTCTTTGCAATATTACGATAAACCGGCATTTGTCCGCGTGACATCAGATATGCCCCTTCATAAGTAGAGTTACCGGTAAAGTTCGTGGTTGTAAGCTCCTTATTGATAGGCCCTTCCGTTCTGTCACGGTAGGTATACTGGCTGTACAGATGCGAACTGTTTCTGGTAAGCAGTGTACCCATAATGGGCAGCGTTCGGTTCATCAGCATATCTTTATCTTCTGTCAGAAGATAAAACTGCAAATAAGATAATCCATTAGAATTGGTTACCCAATAGGTATCCTCAATATTATAATTGCCCACCAGGTTTTTATCCCAGCCGCCTCCGAAATCATCTAAAAGCAGATTATACATGTTAAATACCGTATTGGTCATAGAATCGTAGTAATTATCACGGTAGTCATAAACACCGCGCAAATCCTGCGCAACATGCTTATAGCAAGCATACCAGCCCTGATTCTCTCCTTCTGTTGAAATGGTTGCAAGCGGCCGGTATGAGAAAGTATAGGTATCCCCGGCGGCAAAGGAGGAATCGTCACTGCACAAAATGGGCGCAAACACTGCCGGTAAAACACCGCCGTTGCTGCCGGTCGTATTTAACGCAAAATTAGACTGTTCATCGGTATAATCCAGATAAACCGTCTCTCCGTTATTATCCACTCGCTCCATAACGGATGAATTATGGACCCAGCGTCCCGGAACAATCGCACTTTCGTCTACTGCAACACCCAGTGTAATCTCCTGTCCGGTTGCGTTTTGTTTATAGGTCATCTGGGTATGATCGGTGGTCGAATGGGCTTCGGGAATAAGCTGTCCCTCATCCGGCAGACGCATTTCCTGCCAACGGAACGGATTTAAAATATAGCCGACCGAACTTTTGGCAATTTCATTGACTTCATTAAAAAATCCGAACGTATATTCGCCGCCGTTTTTTATCTGTATGGTCACGTCAACTTTGGGTTCCAGATCCTCCGGTCCTAACGTCCAAATTGCCGTAATATCCACATTTTGTCCGGAGGCCGTCATGCGCACACTGTCCTGTGCGATTTGCTCTATCTGTGTAGGAATGATCCACTCCGGCACACCGGCACGAAAAACGTTATCGGTTGTAACCTTATACGTTTCTTGTTCTTTGTTCAGATAGGTTGTATAAAACTGCGGATAATAACCCTCCGTCTGCTGTTTTAATGCTTCATCAGCACGAATGGCTAAAAATCCCAGACCGCTGTCATAGGTATTGGTTACCACGCCGTCTGTTACGGTCTGACGCTGTACAGCTGTCTTTCCGGTTTTTAGAACCCCCTGCTGGAACGATACTGTCACATGCGCGTTTGAGAGCTGGGCGGTTTTTTCAACGGTCTGCATACCACTCTTATAGCTTTCCGGATAAAGAAGCTCCTGTTCATAGATTGGCCGTACTTTATAACGCTGCGCCTTTCCGGCTTCTGTCTTGATATCTTCAATCGTATACAGCGGATTCTGCGTAATCAAAATACCATCCAAGCGCGCGTAACCTGTAACGCCCTGCAATTCAATATGCAAAATGCCATCCGTTACTTCCACGCTCTTATACGGATACCCAACCTGTTCCCATGCATAAACAGGGTTGGCAGTTGATTCAGTACCGTCCCCCGTTCCTGGGTATTGATGCGTTCCAAAATATTTTTGCGCGCCCGATTCGTTTTTTCTATACGTCTGTCCGTTGAGGACCAGTTCAAACTGACGGGTTGCCGTTGAATAATTCGAATAGTCGCAGGTATGTACATATACATAATACGTGCCGTTAGGAAGCTGTGCGTCATAGGTTGCATTTCCGTTGCCGCTATTTCCCATATATCTTAATACGGCGCCCTCAAATGCAGTATCCGAATTTTCCCGCTGCCAATTGCCGGTTGAATCAAAATTTTCGGGTGTGACCATATAGGAATCATACGCATTTGCTACCAGCTTAAAACCGTAAATACGGGCGGGAGGAGAATAATCCTCCGACTTTTCAACGCGCAGTATTCCTGCGCCTTCGAGGGGCACCGTCCCCAATTTCCGCCAGCCTGCAGGCACTTGATCGCCGCCGATCACCCAGGCACGCTGCTGTTCATCTCCGTATTGGGCTGTAATTCTAACTGAAATATTGGCATAGCCGGTACCGGTTACGTCGGGGACATAATAATATATATCGGTGGTTCCCGAAACAGAAGCCGGTATATCCCAGATCGCGGGTGTTGTAGAAGCACCGGAGTAATATCCGGGTGCACTGTTAAAGCCAGGCACGCCCGACTTTAACCAGCCGGTTAAATCACGCACATCGGTTGTGTCAAGATAAATCACTTCTGAAGGCTCTAACTTTAATGCAGAGATTTGTGTTGTGTCCTGATTGATGATACGCACGGTATCTGTCTGTGCAAAGGTAAAGGTCCCAATATCATACCAGTTTGTGCTGTGCGCATAGAGTTCCACCGAAGACTGATCCGATCCGGCTGTAATGACCGCCTCTATACGGCTGCCTTGTGCCAAATAGACTTTTGTTCGGAACATGCCTTGTGCGGCTGCCGGGATTGTCCATTGCACATAATCTTCCGGCGTTTGGGATACTGCC
>CALXJH010000154.1 GCA_944388555.1 uncultured Clostridia bacterium | reverse complement strand
AAATTTTCCGTATGCTGTTACAAAAATCACTTTGAACTGCATGCCGTTCTGCCTGCAGGTTTCCAAAAGCTGAATGCCGCTCAGCTCCGGCATCCTAATATCACTAATCACCAGATCCGGCTTGGTGGCAGACAAGGCAAGTTTTGCGTCTTCTGCGTTATTTGCCTCTGCTACGATTTCAAATCCAAGATCCGTCCAATTTATTAAGGTTTTCAAATCTTCCATTACCCATGGTTCATCATCAATCAAAAGTACGGAACACATAATCATCACTTCTCTTATTAGGTATTTGTATTACTACAGCGGTACCGAATTCTTCCCAGCTGCGTACAATTATACCATATTCTTCTCCGTACAAAGAATGAATACGGTTTTGTATATTTACAAGTCCGATACTTGTTTTTTCATTGGTGGTATCATATATACTCTTTTTGGTCGTAAGAGATTTATTGAGCGCTTTTAAACGTTCCTTGGGTATGCCCGTTCCGTTATCCATTACACAGATTTGCAGCGTTTTCCCAAGAGATTTTGCAGCAATACGAATCATCCAGCGATCTTTTTGGTTATTAAACCCATGCAAAATAGAATTTTCCACAACTGGCTGCAGCGTCATTTTAGGAATTTCACAGTTTAGTATATCATCTTTTGCATCAAAAATCAACTGTAACTGTTCTCCAATGCGCATTCTTTGGATATACACATAATTTTTTATATTTGTAAATTCATCCTGCAGCACCGATTTATCCTGAAAATTCGAAGCATAACGCAGCATGCTTACCAGGCAGCTGATCATGGCAGAAACCTCTTTTTCTGCCCCGCTGCGAGACATTCCGCGGATACAGCTTAAGGTATTATATAAAAAGTGAGAATTGATCTGCGAATGCAGCAAACTAAGCTCAAACTGCTTTCGCTCTAACTCAGATTCATATAGCTGCTGCTGCGTTAAAAAGATTTTTTTCGTAAGCGCCTGAACCTCATTTACCATATGATTAAAATTATCTGCGATTGCCGTAATTTCATTTTTTTCAGAAAAAGAAATTTTATGCTTAAAATCGCCGGATGCTACGCGGTCGATTGCCTCGGCAAGCGTTGTAATCGGTTTTGTGATACGAAAATTTGCTATAGTAGTCAATGTAATAATTATAAATACAATCACCAGAATATAAAATAAGATATTGTATCCAATCTTCCAGCTCTTGCTGTACAATTCCCGCTCTGGCACAACCGCAATAAATTCCCAGTCTGTCTGGTCGCCTTTGTGAATAACATATTTGTAGCTTACATCATCCACTTCCACAGACGAGGTATAAGTTGTGGCGTCTTCCGGCATGCTTTCGTGTATTGTAAATACAGGAATTTTCGTTCCTGTCTCCGGCACAATAACCGGATTGCCGGCACTGTCTACCACAAGGAATTGTATATTTGCTCCATATATTTGCGTATCAAAAATCTGCAGCAGCTTATTCTTATCAATCAGCATAATGACATAGCCAAGTTTATCTAAGTTTTCTACATTACGAATCAGCTTCACAGCAGCAATCAGATTTTTATTGCTCTGATCATTCAATGCCAAAAAAGCGCCATTTTTTGTATTTGCTTCGGCTTTTACCAGCAATTCCTGTATTGTATTTTGTGTGATTTCATCACCTGTACCTATTATATTGCCCGTATTGGTTACAACATATCCGCTGTTAATGGTAGAATTCAATAACACCACATTTTTAAGCTGCGCCTGTAGCTTTTCAACATCTTCCTGGTTATTAACCGCCCCGTTTGTGCTAAGAATTTCCTGTACCGTGCTGTCAAAAGCAAAGGCTTTGATTATCGTATTGACATTATTGAAATACTCATTCATACGATCGGTCATTTGATTAAACGTCGTTGTAAGCGTAGATGTAATCAATTTATTGCTGTCGTTGATAAAAACACCGTATGTAATTACGCTGAAAAGCAGCAGCGGCAATACGGCAAGAAGCATATTCGTTATTGCCATACGGATTCTAAGTTTATATTTCGTTAAATCTACTTTTTTCATTTTTTATCTCCGCTAAATAGTAGTTCCATCTTCGGGAAACGGTATTCCAAAATAATCATACGCAAGCTTTGTAGCAACTCTCCCCCGCGGCGTGCGGCTGATAAATCCAAGCTGCAAAAGATAAGGCTCGCAAACATCCTCTATGGTATTGCTTTCTTCTCCGATAGAAGCGGAAATTGTCTCTAATCCCACCGGACCGCCCGCAAAATTTTTAATGATTGCATGAAGCATTCTTCTGTCCATTGTGTCCAGTCCCAGTTTATCCACTTCCATCATGTTCAGCGCCATATCGGCAATCTGTTTGGTAATGACCGAATCTGATTTAATCTGCGCAAAATCACGCACCCGCTTAAGCAAACGATTGGCAATTCTTGGCGTACCTCTGGAACGTTTTGCAATTTCCTCTGCCCCGCTGTCTTCTAACGTCACCTCTAATATATTTGCCGAGCGTTTCAGGATAGAAACCAATTCTTCGGTCGTATACATTTCCAGGCGGCTGATATACCCGAATCGGTCACGCAGCGGCGCAGACAAAAGACCTGCTCTGGTGGTTGCGCCAATCAAGGTAAATTTGGGCAGTGCTACCCGCACCGTTTTAGCCGATACCCCTTTCCCATATACGATATCAATCACAAAATCTTCCATTGCCGGATATAAGATTTCTTCTACGCTTCTTGAAAGGCGATGAATCTCGTCAATAAACAGAATGTCATTTTCATTCAAATTAGAAATAACCGCCGCCAAATCTCCCGGCCGCTCAATCGCCGGACCGGAGGTTACACGGATATTCACGCCCATTTCGTTCGAAATGATACCGGCAAGGGTTGTTTTTCCCAATCCGGGCGGTCCGTACAGCAAAATATGATCTAATGGTTCATTTCTCATTTTTGCCGCTTCGATAAAGACTTTTAAATTTTCTTTTGCCTTGCTCTGACCAATATATTCACTAAGTCTGCGCGGGCGCAATGTTGTTTCAATTTCCTGATCATCTGCTGTATAAGTAGATGTTATAATTCTGTCTTCCATTTGTTTTCCCTTCTTACTTGTTTCTCATCAAATTTTTCAGTCCCTGACTGATGATTTGTTCAACCGTTCCTTCCAAGCCCGCCACGGCACGTGTAGCTTCATTTAAAGTATATCCAAGTGCAGTCAGCGCTTCTGCGGCTTCGGACACATTGTTTCCGGCTGCAAAATTTTCTGCCGGCATTTCCTCTGCTTTATATCCTTTAAATTTATCTTTCAGCTCTAAAATCACTCTTTGCGCCAGCTTTGGTCCAACCCCCGGCGCTTTTGAAATACTTTTTTGATCGCCGTTGATTACTGCACGTATCAATCCGTCGGGATCTAAAACCGAAAGAATTGCAAGCCCTGCCTTAGGTCCTACGCCTGAAACCGATATTAAAAGTTCGTATATTTCTTTTTCCTCCATGCTTAAAAATCCAAACAATTCCATGGCGTCTTCCCGTATATGCAAATAGGTGTACAATTTTACACTTTTTCCCGGCGCCGGTAACTTGCTAAGCGTACTGCCGGAAACATGAACTTTATACCCGATTCCGTTATTGTCTATAACCACAGCTCCGTTTGCCGCTGTTTCAATTACTCCGCTGATAAATGCATACATTTTTTTCTCCTCTTTTTAAAAAATTATCTTTTCTTATCGCAGCCCTAATTTAGCCGAAAGACTTGCCGAATGTGCATGACATATCGCAACTGCCAACGCATCTGCCGTATCATCCGGCTTTGGAATTTCATTTAATTTAAGAAACATTTTTACCATTTGCTGCACCTGATTCTTATCTGCTCTTCCGTAACCTGCCACTGCCTGTTTGATTTGCAGCGGCGTATACTCCGCGATCGGAATACCCGCATTTTCTGCAGCCAATACCAAAACACCCCGCGCATGTCCTACAGCAATGGCTGTTTTTACATTTGTATTGAAAAATAATTCTTCAATTGCAACAACATCCGGCTTAAATGTCCCGATTAAAGCCGTCGCACTGTCATATACCATTTTCAGACGTTTCGGAAGCGGTATATGCGCCGGCGTGGTTATTTTGCCGTAATCTACAACTTTAAAAATATTCCGCTCGTATTCAATTACACCGTAGCCTACAATGGCTACGCCGGGATCAATTCCCAAAATTCGCATGCTGTTCTCCTTTTTGCATAAAAATACGTTTTTTTTATAAAAATACCAAAAAAGCCCTTGATTTTTTTGTAAATATGTTGTATAATCTTTGTATAAAAATTTATAACAAACAATATTTTTGCTTTTTATACATAAGTAAAAAGTTTGTTCTTATCTATTTTACCAAAAAATCGGAGGAATTGCAATATGTCAAAAGAAAAAGTTGTTCTTGCATACTCAGGCGGTCTGGATACTTCCATTATCATTCCGTGGCTGAAAGAAAATTATGATTATGAAGTAATTGCTGTCTGCGGAGATGTCGGACAGGGAAAAGAAACCGAAGGCTTAGAAGAAAAAGCCCTTAAAACAGGTGCATCCAAATTATACATAGAAAACCTGCAAGAGGAATATGTTCGCGATTTTATCTGGCCTACCTTAAAAGCCGGCGCTGTATATGAAGGAAAATATTTATTAGGCACTTCCCACGCGCGTCCCTGTATTGCAAAACGTCTGGTAGAAATCGCAGAGGCAGAAGGCGCAACTGCTATTTGCCATGGCTGCACCGGAAAAGGCAATGACCAAGTTCGTTTTGAACTTACCATCAAAGCTTTGGCACCGCATTTAAAAATCATTGCACCCTGGCGTATCTGGGATATCAAATCCCGGGAAGAAGAAATTGATTATGCAGCTGCCCGCGGTATACCGGTTCCGGTAACCAAAGAAGACAACTACAGTATGGACCGCAACATCTGGCATCTTTCTCATGAAGGAATGGATTTAGAGGATCCATGGAATGAACCGCAATATGAAAAATTATTAAAACTCATGGTATCTCCCGAATCTGCCCCGGATAAACCTACTTACGTTGAAATTGAATTTAAACAAGGTGTTCCCGTTGCTATTGACGGCGTTTACTATGAATCTCCGGTAGAACTGCTCAAAAAAGCAAATGAACTGGCTGGTGCAAATGGCGTCGGCATAGATGATATCGTTGAAAACCGTCTGGTTGGAATGAAAAGCCGCGGCGTGTATGAAACACCCGGCGGAACGCTTTTGTATGCAGCACATAAAGAACTGGAATACCTTTGCTTAGATAAACAGACTTTACACTATAAAGCAGACGTTGCAAATAAGTTTGCGGACTTAGTGTATGACGGCTTGTGGTATACACCGCTGCGCGAAGCATTGTCCGCATTTGTAGACGAAACACAAAAAACCGTTACCGGAACGGTTCGGATGAAGCTTTATAAAGGCAATTGTATGCCTGCCGGTGCAAAATCTCCCTATTCGTTATATGATGAAGATATTGCTACTTTCTCAGAAGATGAGGTGTATAATCAGAAAGACGCAGCCGGATTCATCAATCTATTTGGTCTGCCGCTTAAAGTACGTGCTATGATGCTGAAGAAAAACAAGAATCTTGACTAATTTTATAGCTTGTAGTATACTGAAGCTGCTGCTATTTGCAGCAGCTTTTTTATATTTTTTCTAAATGATAGGTATCCGGCGTTTTACTAAGCAAAAACAAAGTGCTTGGTTTGACCTATTTACCTGAAACATAAAACGGAGGAATGATTATGGCAAAACTATGGGGCGGCCGCTTTAACAAGGCAACTGATAAAAAAGTGGATGATTTCAATTCGTCCATTGCATTTGACGCACGTTTGTACAAACAGGATATAACGGGCAGCATTGCGCATGCAACCATGCTTGGCAGTGTTGGCATTATAACGCCGGAAGAAAGTCAGCTTATTGTCCAAACACTAAAAGAAATTTTAGCGGATATCGAAGCCGGAAAAGTCGCTTTTTCCATCGATGCCGAAGATATCCATATGAATATTGAAACCATCCTGATTGACCGTATTGGAGATGTCGGAAAAAAATTACATACCGGCAGGAGCCGAAATGATCAGGTTGCATTAGATATCCGCATGTACATCAAAGATGAAATTACTGAAATTTCAAAATTGCTGCGACACACTATGCAAACCATTCTCACTAAGGCAGAGCAAAATACCGATACCATTATGCCGGGATACACGCACCTGCAGAAAGCCCAGCCCATTACTTTTGCACACTATCTTTTGGCATATTTTCAAATGTTCCGGCGAGATTACGGCCGTTTGCAGGATACTTATAAACGCTGCGACGTCATGCCGCTTGGCTCCGGCGCATTGGCGGGCACTACTTTCCCTCTTGACCGCGAGCTGGTTAAAAATCTTCTGGGGTTTTCCTCTATAACCGAAAACAGTTTAGACGGCGTGTCGGATCGTGATTTTGCCTTAGAACTACTCTCTGCACTTTCCATTCTTTCGGTACATTTAAGTCGAATGAGTGAAGAAATGATTTTATTTAACACACATGAATTTTCCTATATAGAAATGGATGACGCTTTCAGCACGGGTTCCTCTATTATGCCGCAGAAAAAAAATCCGGATATTGCAGAACTTGTACGCGGAAAATCCGGAAGAGTTTTCGGGGATTTGATGGCTCTCTTAACCGTTATGAAAGGATTGCCGCTCGCGTATAATAAAGATATGCAGGAAGACAAAGAAGCTATTTTCGATGCAATCGATACCATTAAAATGTGTTTGCCGATATTTACAGACATGTTATCCACTTTAACCATCCGCAAAGAAAATATGCGAAAAGGCGCAGCGGGCGGTTTTACAAACGCAACCGATTACGCAGATTACTTGGTGAAAAAAGGGGTTCCGTTCCGTGAAGCGCACGGTATATCCGGCAGAACTGTTTTTTACTGTATTTCCCAAAACAAGGCTTTAGAGGATTTAAGCTTAGAAGAATTTAAAACGTTCTCTCCGCTCATTGAAGAAGATGTCTATTCTGCAATCGCGCTTGAAACTTGTGTTAATGAACGCAAAATTTATGGAGGACCTGCAAAAGAAGCGGTTTTAACTGCCATTCAAAACGCTAAAGAATTTTTAGATACAATCTGAACTGAAAAAATGTGTGAACAAACAAAAAAAGTGTGCCTAACGGCACACTTTTTTATACTTCTTACTCTTCTTCAAAAACTTCTTTTCCCATACCGCATACTGGGCAAACCCAATCTTCCGGCACTTCTTCCCAAGGGGTTCCGGGTGCTACACCGTTATCCGGATCACCAAGTTCTGGATCATATTCATATCCGCACGGACATAAGTATTTTGCCATATTCAAAACCTTCCTTTCGGTAAAATTTAAGCAAACCTTGCTTAAAGACAAAGTTTACAAAAGGAAAAACGTTTTTTGTATTTCCTTTTACTCATTATACACGAATCTTTGCGTTTTATCAATACTCTTTTATAAATTTTTTTACAATATTTTATATAAAAAGCGGCAGCCGCTATAATTTCGGCTGCCAGAGTATCGGCTGAATTTGTTCACCTTTTAATGCTTGCGCAATCGTACTTGGAATCTCTTCCATTTTTGCTACCAGTGAGGTTGGCTTTTGCTCCGGATCGTCTTGCCGGAACGGCACAAAATAAATATTTTTTGTATTTAAAAGCACACCTAAATTTTTAGCGCTGCCCGAAAGTCCATCGTTTGTCGAAACCGCAAGCACGATGGGTTTCCCATTTCTTAATGTTGCCTTTACTGCCATAGCTGGCGCCGAATCAGTAATTCCCATGGCAATTTTTGTCAAGGTATTTCCTGTACAAGGCGCAACCACCGTACAGTCAAACAAATTTTTAGGACCGATTGGCTCTGCCTGTGGAATTGTTTCCCATACTTTTTTGCCGGTTAAATCCGCAAACGTTTTTTTCCAATCTTCAGCTTTTCCAAACCGCGTATCGGTATGATAAACAATTTCTGAGAATATAGGCTGTACCTCAGCGCCTGCCTGTATCAATTGGGAAACAGGTTCTAAAATTTTATTTAAGGTGCAAAATGACCCCGTCACACAAAATGCTATTTTCTTTCCTTTCAGCAATTTATCGCCCCCTTTCCGTTTTATACAACCAATTTCTCCATTCGCTTCGACATCTATTTTTGCAAATTCAAAATCGTTTCTGCAATGATTTCCCCTGCTGTTATGGGCGCTACTTTCCCCGGCAGAGACTCCGCAAGAATCATATTTTTATGCAGTTTTTTCCCTTCTTCAAAGTCCGCCCCGCCGGATTTCGAAAAAAATAAGGCATTCTTAAATATAAGAATGCCTTGTACTTTAAATACTTTCTAATTTTATCTGATAATCTTCATTTCGAGCGGCTCCCATGCAGAAATGGTTCCGTTTAACAAAAACAATCTTGCCTGTGCGCCTTTGGGAATTGCGAACGGAACGGTTTTCGTTTCTCCGGGGGAAAGAGTGTAACACGCAAGTTTATAAACTTGCGCACAACGCGCGCCGTCATATCCTGCCGCAATCAGGACTATTTCCTAGTTTGTATCTGTTGTGTTTATAATTTCGGCCACCACGTTTTCAACGTAAGGCATTGACTGTTATAGGCATTAGCAGAATTGGTAATTTTCCATCCGCCGTACTGATTAAAACCATCCGGAAAAATCAGATAGCTCTCCTGCGTTTGTTCGGTTTGCAGGCGGATACCGGTTGCCCGTGTGTAGGCTGTGCCGTTTGCTGTAATAAATACTTTATTTTCTTTGCCGGGATAAAACGTATATGTAGCCAACAGTACCCAGCCTGCCTTATTTTCTTTGTTCAGCGTAAGCTATTTCTGCAAATTGCGCTCTGCACAGTTATAGCGCCCGAAACATTCGCACAAGACGCAAATTCAGGAATCCAATAAGCAAGAGAGACCGTCATTACACTGTCAAACCCCAAATTCCAGCCTGCCACAGCCCCCAAAGAAGTGCTATGCCATGTTTAGTTTTTTGTGTTTTAACTCCAAATCTTGTCCATTTTCCTTCCATAAAAAAAGAAGTGCTTGCCGTATCTAACCCCTCTGCCGCCTGTACGGCATAGGGGATAGCAATCGGCAACAGCACCAAGCAAAGAAACCATACGAATAATTTTTTCAGCCTTAGTTCTCACAAATCTATCCGAATAATCAGAATATCATAAATAAAGCCATAACCACAAGACCTAAAACAATTCTATACCATCCAAATACTTTAAAATCATGCTTGCGCACGTAACTTACCAAAAATCGGATTGCAAGTATAGATACTACATAAGCAACAATCATCCCCACCAAAAGAACGGCATATTCCAAAGTCGAAAATTCGAATCCGTATTTTGCAAGCTTAAACAGACTTGCGCCAAACATGACCGGAATGGCTAAGAAAAACGAAAATTCTGCTGCCGTTTCCCTGCCGGTTCCAAGTAAAATAGCGCCCAGTATGGTAGAACCCGAACGCGATGTCCCCGGAATCAAAGACAAAAGCTGGAAAATACCGATACCAAGTGCTTTTTTATAAGAAAGATGCTCAATATCTGTAACCTGTGGCTTTTTTTTACGATTTTCAATTACAATAAACAAAATACCATAAACAATTAACGTAATGGAAACCGTTGCGGCGTTATAAAAATGCTGATCCATCCAGTCATCAAATAGCAAGCCAATCACCGCCGCAGGCAAAACAGCAACCAAAACCTTAAACCACATCGTCCAGGTATTTTTCTTCTCCTGGACTGTTTTGGAAAGTGCAAACGGATTGAGCTTCCGAAAATATAATGTAAGCACCGCAAGGATGGATCCGAACTGGATCACCACGCGGAACACTTCCGCAAAATTATCTGATAAAGCTTTAAAAGGCAGGAACGTTTCCACTAAAATCATATGCCCCGTGCTGGACACCGGCAACCATTCCGTTATGCCCTGAACAACACCTAAAAGCACCACCTTAAACCATTCTATTATATCCAACTTAAAAACACTCCTGTCTGAAATTTAATATCCTGCATTCTTTGATATACGAATATATTACCGGAATTTATTATACCAAATCCTTCCTATCTTGTCAATTTCTTTTTGACCGCGCAAAATACTTTCTGCGAGACAATAGGCGGATGTGTATTGCGTACGCAAATCCAAAGATTTTCCGGTATTTTTTCCCGTTTGACTATTTTGTAATTGATGCGTTTGGTTTTGTTCTGTGTCAAATGTCCGGCGTAGGTCGGGCTTTCTAAAATGCGGCGGATCATGACATCGCTCCACAGATTTTGTTTTCCGCCTTTCTCCATAGACGGCGTCTTTACGGCTTTCGCGTTTAATTGCCTTGCAATGGCGCTCATGCTTTCTCCGAACAAATAACTGCGATAAATTTCCCGAACCACCTTCGCCTGCCTTGGCTCTGGTATTAACCCTTTTTTTGTTTTACGGTATCCGTACGGCGCCGATGATCCGATAAACTTACCCGCCCGTTTCTTTGCCGTCAATGCCGTACGCACTTTTTTTGTAATATCTTTGGCATACATATCGTTTATAACCGCACGGAACCCGCTCATATCATCTATTTCTTTACTGGTATCAATCTGGTCGTTCAGCGCAATATAGCGAATGCCGCGCGACGGAAAATATTTTTCCAGATAATAACCGGTTAGAATATAATCTCGCCCTAAACGGGACAGATCCTTAGTAATAATTGTATCAATTTCAGGATCTGCAATCATTCTGGTAAATGCCGGACGGTCAAAGTGCAAGCCGGAGTACCCGTCGTCGCTAAAAATTTTATACGTCTCAATCCCGTTTTTTTTACAATAATCGACCAGAAACGCTTTCTGGTTGACAATACTTTCTGATTCCTGGCGGCTGCCGTCTTCTTTGGACACTCTTAAATAAAGTCCAGTCAAGCAAACCTTCCTCCCTGTTCTTTGTTTCCAATGTATTTGTATGAAAAAAAAACAAAAAAAATGTGCAGATTGCCATGATCTGCACATTTGACTTTTATTCTATCACACATAACGGACAAGGAAGTGAAAGTTCGGTCTGCATTTTTTCCAGCCGACTGCCACATACTCTAAAGAAAGTGACCAAATTGCTCTGCTCATTGGTAATGACCATCATATCTTTAAAAATATTAAAATCCCGCGGCGATTTACCGCCGGTCGGCGTTATACTTTCACAAATCAATTTTTCTCCGCAAATGCGAAACGCCGCTACTGAATCATGTCCGCGGTTAGATACATACACATATCCCTTGTATACCCGGATGGCGGCAACCGTATTTTGAGCGGTATACGTTGGAGGAAGCGTACGATAGCTTTCTTTTGCCGTTAAAATCCCGCCTTTGTATCCGAAAACCGTTACTGTATTCCCGAATTCGTTTGCACGATAGCACAATGTACCATCCTCGGAAAATGCCAAATGCCTGCAGCCTTGTCCGGGAGAAACGTTTGCGCGCGCAACTTCCTGTAAAT
>CALXJH010000153.1 GCA_944388555.1 uncultured Clostridia bacterium | reverse complement strand
TCAAAATGTTTTTCTCTGCCGCACATGCGTGCGTCTATCCGAAATTCCCATATGCCGTTCAGATTTTTCCACGCCGCACGCATAAACTGCGGCTTAGGATGTTCCGGTCTTGGTATGTTCATATGCATCACCTCATTAAAATTTTATACGCTTACTTTCTTTTATCATAGCATATTTTCCGCATAATAAAATGAATTTTTCTATGATTAAATTGACTTTTTCTACGATTTACGATAGAATAAAGCAAGGAGGGGATGGCATGCAGATTACACGTATCCAATCTTTGTGGCCCGAAAAACAGGGGTTTGTTCTGGATAGAAAAAATATTGGACAGCAATCCATTTTTCTGCATTATCTGACGCCGGTAAATCTGCTGGTGCAAGGCCGTATTGTACGCGCCGACAGCGGCAGTGTGATTGTATATCCGCCCGGTGCCCGTCAATGGTTCTGCGCGGCTGAAATGCCGCTTTTGCATGACTGGATGCATATGACCGGATGCTTAGATTCCCTTATGCAGGATTGCGGATTGGAATACGGAAAGCTCTATTATCCCCAAAACAGCGGGTTTATTACCAAAATCATGCAGGAAATAGAGCTGGAATTTATGAGCGGCGATTTGTTTTCGGCGCGCATTATGCAGTATAAAACCGAAGAGTTGTTTTTTAAAATTGCAAGAGCAGTAAACGCGGCGCCTGAAAACCGCGTACACACGCAGGTTGTAGATACCCTTATACAGGTAAGAGCCGGTATCCATCGCGCGTTTGACCAAAACTGGACGGTTGCACAGATGGCGGAGCGTATGCATATCAGTCCTTCCCGCTTTTTTGAGCTGTATAAAAAAGTGTTCGGTATATCCCCGAAACAGGATTTGCAGAATGTACGCATGGAGCATGCCAAACACCTTTTACTGCAAAAAAAATATTCGGTGCGGCAGGTTGCCGAACAAATCGGCTATGAAAACGAATACTATTTTATCCGAAAATTTAAGGAAACAACAGGCGTTACGCCTGCCCGATACGGCAAATAGAGCCGGCGCAGAGGGGAAAACAAAAATGCGGCGCGAAAAAGATGGCTAAGATGCGGGCGCGCACAACGGGGCGCAGAGTTTACAGAGTGCCCAGGCACATACGTGCGCTTTTTTGGCAGGAGGCATGCAAAAGGGTTTGGCAAGATGAGATTAAAAAGAGGTGCGTGGAGCAGGGAAACGGCGCGCAGGGGGATAGAGAAAGAAAGTCTGAACATAAATGCAGGCGGCGCACCAAATAAAATATTTTTTCATAAAAATGCAGGACAAAAAAAGTGTATTTAAAAACCGCAGGGAAAACATAAAATTTCCCTGCGGTTTTGAAAATAAAACGATGTTTTTCTGTTTCGTTCCATGATATTTTTGTAGGTTTAGATTATGACGTGTTTAGGTTTTGTGTTTGGGGTGTGTTGATAGGCAGACTTTTTCGGATACGGCGGCTGTTATTTCCGCTGCGGCGCTTGCCTCGTGTGTGTTCTGCCGCGTTGGTCTTATGCGGATTGGCTGCGCTTTGTTTTTTAGGGCAGACTGCGTTTATTGGCAAAGCGCTGTTTATTGCGCGTCTAAAATTTTTTGTGCCAGTCCATCCCGCAGGCTTTTCGTGCATATGATGAGTTCTTTTGCGCAGGTTTGCTTCATCAGTGCCCGCAGAGGGGCAAGGCCGGCGGTGATAATATCCATGCGGCTGCGCTCCATACCTACGATATCGGCACGCTTTTCAAGCGGCGTTTGAATCACGGTATCCATAATGCGCATCACACAAGAAGCGGGGATATGCAGACCGTCAAGCTGGGTATCATCTGCCGTCTGTCGGTAGAGTTTCCCAAGCGCGCGGTTAGAGCCGCCAAGCAGTACGATCGGCCAGCCGTTCGGGGTAATAAAGGGATAGGCGGCAAGCGTTTTCTGCATAAATGCGTGCAGCTGTTTCGGACCGTTCTGATCCGGATGAAACGTTTCGGTCAGCACCACCGCGCCGTACGGCAGGCAGATATGTGCTTTGCTGTGTCCGTTTTCGCAGAGCGCCAGTTCAAAACTGCCGCCGCCGGTATCTAACATATAAAAATTTGCACAGCCGGCAGACTGTTTGGCTGCCGCAAGTCCCAGTTCGGTTTCCAATTCGCCGCTGATAATGTCTATGCCGATACCGGTGGCGCGTAAAACGCGCTGCTGAAAATCTGCGGCATTTTCCGCGCGGCGCATGGCTTCGGTCGCAACGCAAATGATCTGCGCTTCCGGGTAGTTTAAAAGGATTTCCCGCATATTCTGAAATGCCGCAAGCGTTCTTGCCATTGCCGGTTCCTGCAAGCGGTTGGTTTGGGCTAAGCCTTCACTTAAACGAACCGAGAACCGCACTTGCTGTATCTGTTCGATTCCCGAAGCCGTTTTTCTGTAAATGCCTATTCTTGCTGAGTTAGAGCCTAAGTCTATAATGGCAGCCGTCAAAATACATTCTCCTTTTTTCCGTGCAGAGCGGCAGAAGCGGGAAAAAAAAAAAAAAACTCCTCTAATTTATCCATCGCTTTTTGAATGGTTTCAATAGAATAGGCATAGGAAATACGTACATATCCTTCGCCCGAACTGCCGAACGCCGTGCCCGGAATGACTGCGACCTGCTTTTCCTCTAAAAGCGCTTTGCAAAATTCTTCCGAGCTAAGCCCTGTCGAGCGGATAGACGGAAATACGTAAAACGCGCCTTTGGCTTCAAAGCAATGCAGACCCATGGCATTGAGCCGGTCAATCAAAATTCTTCTTCGGCTGTTGTATTCTGCCGCCATTTCTTCAATATCCTCGTCTCCGTTTTTGAGCGCCTCGATTGCCGCATACTGGCTGGTTGTTGGGGAGGACATAATGGCAAACTGATGGATTTTGGTCATCGCCTGAATGAGCTTGCGGCTTCCCAATGCATAGCCAAGCCGCCAGCCGGTCATGGCGTAGGTTTTGGAAAAACCGCTGACAATCACTGTGCGCTCCTGCATGCCCGGCAGGGAAGCAATGGAAGAGTGCTTTGTGGAATAGGTAAGCTCGGCGTATATTTCATCCGATAAAACCGCAATGTTTGTATCCCGCAGGACGTCTGCAATGGCTTCAAGCTGGCTTTGGGTGAGAATGGCGCCGGTCGGATTATTCGGATACGGCAGTACCAGAAGTTTTGTTCTGGGCGTAATTTTTTCCCTAAGCTTTTCGGGCGTCAGCACAAAATCGTCTTTCTCTTCGGTTATGATGGGAACCGGCGTCCCGTGTGCCAGCCGCACGCACGGTTCATAGCAAACAAAGCAGGGCTCTGGGATCAAAACCTCGTCCCCTT
>CALXJH010000152.1 GCA_944388555.1 uncultured Clostridia bacterium | reverse complement strand
AGAAAAGATTGCTTCTAATTCACGTTTTAACAGCAACGCTTGCTCCGCGCTTTGGGTAACAAATAAGAGCTTAAAATAAGGAGCCAAATTAAAATCTATAGGTGATTCTATGCATGAATAGGTTTTGTCAAAGCTGTAAATTAAAATATTTTGCAGCTCTGTAATTTGTTTTGCCGCAGCCAACACCCGCATAAAATCATCCGGAAGCGGACACGCCCACAAAGGCGTTTTTATATCCTGGGCTACGACGACCGCGCCGTTTATTGCAGCAATAGGTGCATTGATTTGCAAATCAGGTAAATATTTTTCCTTAATATAATCAGGCGTACGACCGGTTGCTACCGTAAATTTCCCGCCATTTTCTATAAAAAAGCGTATTGCTTCTAAATTTTCGTTCGATATTTTGCCCATATAGGCTAATGTATCATCAATATCCGTAGCCAGTAATATTCCATCAAAATTTACAGACATATGCGCTCCTTTTCACTTTAAAAAAATAAAGAACAAAACAATCAGGTTTCGTTCTTTATCTGGCTTAATTATAAGCTTGCTTTTGCTTTTGCTACTAATTCTGTGAATGCGGTCGGATCTGTTACTGCAATATCTGCTAAAACTTTGCGGTTTAATGTGATGCCAGCTTTTTTCAATCCGTTCATAAGAACAGAATAAGAAATACCATTCATTCTTGCTGCCGCATTGATTCTTGTTATCCAAAGCTGTCTGAAATTTCTCTTTTTCTGTTTTCTGCCGATATAAGCATAAACCAAAGATTTCATAACTGCTTCATTTGCTGTTCTAAATTGCTTGCTCTTTGCACCTCTGTAACCTTTAGCAAGTTTTAATATTCTCTTATGTCTTTTTCTTGTTGTAACTGCACCTTTAATACGAGCCATCTATATTTACCTCCTTTAGTCCCTCAAGTGATTATTTATACGGAATAAGCTTTTTGATAACCTTAGCATTTGCAGGGGAAGCATACGCCATCTTTCTTAAGTTTCTCTTTCTCTTGGTTGTTTTCTTGTTTAAAATGTGACTTCTGTAAGCGCTGCCTCTTTTAACTTTACCATTTTTGGTTAAGCTAAATCTTTTCGCTGCAGCTCTGTGTGTTTTTAACTTTGGCATTGTGTATTACTCCTTCCAAATATTGATTAGTTTTTGGGTGAAATGAACATAAACATGTTCTTTCCCTCTAATTTTGGTTTTTTATCAATGATACCGATATCCTCAACAGCCTGAGCAAATTTATCAAGCATTTCCTCGCCGGACGCCGCGTAAGCAACCTCTCTGCCTCTGAAGCGAACAGTTACTTTAACTTTATCTTTCTTTTCAAGAAACTTTTTTGCCTGCGTAATTTTAGTATTTAAGTCATGTGAATCTGTTGAAGGAGAAAGCCGAATTTCCTTAATGCTAACAATATTCTGATTTTTTCTTGCTTCTTTTTCCTTTTTAGCCGCTTCAAAGCGATACTTGCCGTAATCCATAATTTTACAAACAGGCGGCTTTGCATTCGGCGCTATTTTCACCAAATCCAAATTTTCCTTGACTGCAAGGTTATACGCTTCTTTTGAAGACATAATTCCAAGCTGTTCACCGCTGTCGCTGATTACTCTGACTTCCTTATCCCGAATTTGCTCATTCAACATAAGATCCTGTTTACTAATAACGATACACCTCCATAAATTTACCGGGGTTTACCCCAACACAAAAAAGAGAACATGCAATAAAGCCGTTCTCTTCTATACTCAAAACATCAAAAAAGTATGAACCCTTTCATTGAATATTGAGGGTGAGAAGCAAACTTCTACTTTATTGCATGTAATAGTTTAACACACTTTTTAAATTCTGTCAAGTATTTTTTAAATTTCCGCAACAAGATCTTTCATATTATACATACGTGCCGGCTTGTCTTTAATATATTTTGCTGCGGCAACTGCGCCCACCGCAAAAATTTCTTTGGACATAGCCTGATGCTTCAATTCAATGATCTCATCCTTACCGGCAAACAGAACCGTATGCTCTCCGACGATCGTGCCGCCGCGGACAGCATGAATGCCTATTTCATCTTTTGACCTTTTCTTCCGAACTGCATGACGGTCGTAAACATACTCTTTTCTTTTTATCAAAGTGTCATTGATTCCATCTGCAATGGCAAGTGCCGTTCCGCTTGGTGCGTCTAACTTTTGATTGTGATGCTTTTCAATAATTTCAATATCAAAATTATCGGCTAACACTTTTGTTGCTTTTTGTGCCAGCTCAATCAAAAGATTTACACCTAAAGACATATTCGCCGAGAAAAATACAGGAATTTGCTTAGCAGCCTCAGCCATCTGTTGTTTTTGCTCATCAGACAACCCAGTTGTAGCAATAACAACAGAGGTATGGGTGCGAACTGCGTAGCGCAGCAGGCCTTCCAACATATCCGGGTGTGAAAAATCAATAATCACATCCGCCATACCATCAAATTCGTCCGGATTGGAATAAACAGGATACCCCATACTGCTCTCATTATTTATATCAAATCCGCATACAATTTCTACATCTTCCTGCGCCAGTGCAGTCGCAGAAACCACTTTTCCCATTTTACCATTACAGCCGGAAACAATAAGTCTTATCATTTAAAATCATTCCTTTATCAGTTTGTGTGCAAGCAATTCTTTTTTTAAAATTTCCAGATGCTGCGCTTCCATTGGGCTGAGCGGCATACGGATTTCCGGTCCGCACATTCCCATTAAGTGCACCGCGGCTTTTACAGGAATGGGATTTACTTCCGAGAACAGCGCATTGATTAAGTCGAGATACTCTATCTGCATTTTTCTTGCCGCTTTAAAATCATTGTCCAGACAAGCCTGGCACAGATTATGCGTTTGCTCTGGCATTACATTTGCAAGAACGGAAATAACGCCCAGTGCGCCCATAGACATCATCGGAACAATAATATCATCATTTCCTGAATAGATTGCAAAATCTTCACCGCAAAGTTTTGCGATTTCAATGGTTGCTTCTAATTTACCGCTGGCTTCTTTGATACCCACAATATTTTCAATTTTAGACAATTCAAATACCGTTTTCGGCTCAATATTTACACCTGTTCTGGAAGGAACATTATACAAAATACATGGAATAGAAACTTCACTTACCATTTTACGATAGTGTTCCACAAGACCTTTTTGCGTACATTTGTTATAATAAGGCGTTACCAGTAAAAGTGCGTCCGCACCAGCTTCCTGGGCTTTTTTGCAAAGATTTGCACCATGTGCCGTATCATTGCTTCCTGCGCCGGCAATAACAGGTATTCTTCCATTTACTTTTTTAACCGCGTAAGCAACCGTTGCAATATGTTCCTCGTCCGGCATGGTAGCAGACTCACCTGTAGTGCCGCAAATAATCAGCGCGTCGGTTTTATTGGCAATATGGAATTCAATCAACTTGCCTAAACAATCAAAGTCAACCTGATTATCCTTAAACGGCGTAATCAGAGCAACACCTGAGCCCTTAAAAACAGTTTTTTTCATGATTCAACCCCCAATTTCAAAATAAATGGACCGATTTAGTCTAAATATCCTTTTGCCGCAAGCAATTCTGCCATCAAAACTGCACCGCCTGCTGCGCCTCTTAATGTATTGTGAGAAAGACATACAAATTTATAATCATACTGCGTATCTGGGCGTAATCTGCCGATAGAAACCGCCATTCCGCCTTCCAGATTACGGTCTAATTTTGCTTGCGGGCGATCATCCTCTGTAAAATAATGCAAAAACTGCTTAGGCGCTGACGGCAAATTTAGACGCTGCGGCTCACCGGAAAACGTTTCCCAGCATTTTAAGATTTGTTCTTTGGTTGGTTTTTTATCAAAAGACACAAATACGGCTGCTGTATGTCCATCTGAAACCGGAACGCGGATACATTGTGTCGTAATCATAGGTGCTGCCGCCGGTACAATTTTATTTTCTTCCAGCTTGCCCCAGATTTTAAGCGGTTCTTTTTCACTTTTTTCTTCTTCTCCGCCTATGAAAGGAATTACGTTGTCAATCATTTCCGGCCATCTTTCAAAGGTTTTTCCTGCACCGGAAATTGCCTGATAGGTTGTTGCTAAAACTTTTGTAACGCCAAACTGCATTAACGGATGAATAGCAGGCACATAGCTTTGCAGCGAACAATTAGACTTAACAGCTACAAACCCTCTTTTTGTTCCCAGTCGCTTTCTCTGTGCAGGAATAATTTCTGCATGCTGTGCATTGATTTCAGGAATAATCATTGGAACGTCTTCGGTCCCTCTATGTGCTGAGTTATTTGACATTACCGGGCATTCTTTTTTAGCATAAGCTTCTTCTAATGCGCGGATTTCGTCTTTTTTCATGTCCACTGCACAGAATACAAAATCTACCTGCTCGGTAATTTTATCTATATCCGCAACCGCGTCATAAACAACCAAATCTTCAACGATAGCAGGCATAGGCGTTGTCATAGCCCATCTGCCTTCAACCGCTTGTTTATAGGTTTTTCCCGCGCTTTTTGCTGATGCTGCCAACACTGTTATATGAAACCAAGGGTGCTTTTCAAGAAGCGTGATAAACCTCTGACCAACCATACCGGTCGCGCCCACTATTCCAACTTTATATTCCATTTTCCTGCCTCCTATTTATTATACAAAATCTCTTCAAAAAGGATTGTTTTGTTAAAATATCATACAACAACCTTAGTAAAAATAATACCACACATGTCAAAAAAAGTCAACAAATTAAATCCGTTTACCTAAAATTTCTTTTTGTTGTTTGTAAAATGATTCATAGCGATTTTCATCCAGCGCCAATCGTATATCTTCCATTAGCCGGTTATAAAAGCGCAGATTATGTATAACCGCCAAGCGCATAGCAAGCATTTCTTTTGCTTTAAAAAGATGTCTGATATAACTCCTGGAAAAATTCCTGCAAGTCTGGCAATCGCAATTCGGATCCAACGGCGTTTGGTCCTGCGCATATTTCTCGTTCATAATGTTTAATATGCCTGAAGAGGTAAAAATATGTCCGTGCCGCGCATTTCTGCTTGGCATAACGCAGTCAAAGAAATCAACGCCTCTGTAGACTGCCTCGAGTATATTTACCGGCGTACCTACACCCATGAGGTATCTGGGCTTATGATCCGTCATATAGGGTTCAACAGTCTCAATAATATCATACATTTCCTCTGCCGTTTCCCCCACTGCCAAACCGCCAATTGCATATCCGTCTAAATCCATCTGTGCGATGGCTTTCATATTTTCTATGCGAATATCCGCATAAGTGCCTCCCTGATTGATGCCAAACAGCAATTGATTGGGATTGATTGTATCGGGTAAAGCCGATAGTCTTTGCATTTCGTTTTTACAGCGCTGCAGCCAGCGTACAGTTCTATCTGCAGATTTCTGCACATAATTTCGCGGTGCGGGGTTTTCTATACATTCGTCAAATGCCATGGCAATGGTAGACGCTAATGCCGATTGAATTTGCATACTCATTTCAGGCGACATGAAAATACGTTTGCCGTCAATGTGAGAAGAAAACGTTACCCCTTCCTCCGTTATGTTGCGCAGCTTGGCAAGAGAAAATACCTGAAAACCGCCGCTGTCGGTTAAAATAGGACGATCCCAGTTCATGAATTTATGTAAACCGCCCATCTCTTTGACTATTTTCTCACCTGGACGCACATGCAAATGATAGGTATTGGAAAGTTCCACTTGACATCCAATATCCTTTAAATCCAATGAAGATAAGCCGCCTTTTATGGCCGCCGCTGTGCCTACATTCATAAAGACCGGCGTCTGAATGGTGCCGTGTACCGTTGTAAAACAGCCTCTTCTTGCCTTACCTTCCGTCTTTATTTTGTTAAACATACATCCTCCAGACTAAAACAATTCGATCGCAAATACGTGGCAGTCTTTTGCACCCCAGGTTTCCTTAAAGGTAAGTTTAACTGCAGTAGCATCGGCATTTATCGGCAGTTTTACCAGTCTCTGATAATTGTTATTTACAGGAATCGTTTCCCATTTTCCATCCGCTGTCTGATAAGAAACATCAAATTCTTTTACAAGGGTAAGCGGCGGAACAATCGGTTCGCGATTTAAATGCACATTTGCATCCATATTATGATGATAGTTTCCAACATGTTTTCTATTCAGAAAACTGTCAAAAATGATTCTTACATACTGAATTTTTTGCGGCGCGTCATAGTCAAATTGTACATATGCGCCTTTTTCGCCTCTCCAGCCATTGTCAGTTTCTGCGATATCGCGCTCTACGCCGTTAAACAGCGCATCTGTATTTTTTCCGTCGGTGGTAACTTTAGCTGCTTTCGTCAATGTATTGATTTCTTTCGTATTAAAAGGTAAATAGCAGTCATCATTCATTAACGTCTGCTTTAATTCCGCAATATGATTTTGATAAACACCACGCGGCGTTGTTTTATTTTTAACCGCAATTGCAGCTGCCGTGCCAACTGCCTGCCCCATCGTTCCGCAAGTTGCCATAACGCGTGTTGAACTCATTGCTGTATGTGTTGCAGAAATATTTCTGCCTGCAAACATCAAGTTGTCAATATTTTTAGAATACAGACATCTATAAGGAATGCCATAAGGAGAAGGCGCTTTATGATTGATATTGGGAGGACCGGGATAGCGTAAACCTTCCGGATGATGGTCGTCCATGCTCCAACCGCCATACGCAACCAAATCATCAAATCTGCCTTCGGCACGCACATCATTTTGATTTAATATATAATCTCCTACATATCTGCGGGACTCTCTTTTTCCCGGCAGCATTCCTACCCAATCCAGATCCCAATTTTCAGTATGTTCGCAATTTCCGCTGTTTTTTACGTAGTCCCACATACCAAAAGCAACTTGCTGTAATTCATCTCTTAATTCTTCGGTATCTGCAATGGTGTTTCCCATACCTCCAAGTTCAATATACCAGAAATTTTCTCCGATATTATCCATCTTCGGATTTCTGCATACCATTTTTTCTTTTGTGAATTTTTCAGCCCATACAGGTGGAATATAGCTTCTCGGCTCGGTGTATTCCCGTCCCTGAATCATGCAGCTTGATCCCATAGTTCTGCCATCTGCCTGCTCTGGTGCGATATCTTCATTAAACTCACTTCTTGCTTCTCTTCCCCATCTAAATTCAGCACCGGAAAGAGGTGCAAGAATTGAGTCACCGGAACAATCTGCAAAAATATCCGCCTCCACCTCGTGGAATTGCTGCGTTGTAAGCTGCCAGCCTTTAATGCTCTTTATTCTATTTCCATCCATCACTGCATCCAAGCAGGAACAATTCAGAAGAACTGTAATATTTTCCTGGTAGCGAACAGTCTGATACAAAACACTATCCCAAATCGAATAGTTTTTGTAAGGGTTTCTGTAACAGTTTTCCAAATCAATTTCTTCCACTAAGCCCGTTTCCTTGGTATCGTCCGCGAAATTACCAGCTCCGCATACCCACATCCTAATTTCAGAGGAACAGTTGCCTCCAAACATGGGCCGATCCTGCATAATGGCGACTTTTGCACCATTTCTTGCAGCGGACACCGCCGCGCAAATACCTGCTAAACCACCGCCTACAACACAAAAATCCACTTTGTGCTGTATTGTTTCAAATTTACTCATTTTTTTTTTTTTTTTTATTGTAATGGACGCACAAGTGGTTTAAAATCTTTCTCTAAAGGAGGTTCATACCGAATCCTTTATACTCAAATAACATAT
>CALXJH010000151.1 GCA_944388555.1 uncultured Clostridia bacterium | reverse complement strand
TGGCGCAGGAAGGATTATTTTCCGAATATCATAAAAAAAGATCCCTGCATTTCCTGAAAAAATCGCAGTTATAACGTCTCCGACCGGTGCTGCAATACGAGATATATTAAATGTGTTAAAACGGCGTTATTGTTTTGCAAATGTGGTGATCTGTCCGGTATTAGTACAGGGAGAGGGTGCGGCACAGCAAATTGCACGCGCCATTGCTTATGTAAACGAAAACCAATTGGCAGATGTAATTATAGCCGGCCGCGGCGGAGGCTCTATTGAAGATTTATGGGCGTTTAACGAAGAAGTGTGTGCCCGTGCAATATTTGCATCGGAGATTCCGATTATCTCCGCTGTCGGACATGAAACAGACTTTACAATAGCAGATTTTGTTGCAGACTTGCGTGCACCTACACCATCAGCAGCTGCAGAATTGGCAGTTCCTTCGCAGGCTGAGCTTAGTGCGCTTATACATTCTTCGATTGAAAGACTGCAATTTGCAGCAGGGAAAATGATTGAAAGTAAGCGTGGAGATCTGGAACGTATTTCAAATAAGATATCCATAGACGGTGTTGTAAACGTTTACAATCAGAAAAGGCTGATTATTGATAATAAGCTGAAAACAATTCTGCAAAGAACGGAAAAGAAGCTTTCTGAGAAACGGGAGGCTTTTTCAAAAAATATGGCGGCGCTGTATTCCATGAGTCCAATGCAGGTTTTAAGCCGAGGATTTTCGGTTACGCAAAAGCAAGACGGAACAACGCTTAAAACCGTTGCAGATGTCAAAGAGGGACAAGTAATGCGTACTGTGCTGCAGGATGGAACAATTTTTTCACAAATTTCGCATATAGAGAGGGCGGATCACAATGGCTAAAAAAAGTTTTGAGCAATACATGCTGCGTCTGGATGAGATTGTAAAGAACATGGAAAATGGGGAAGGAACTTTAGACGAAACGTTGTCTTTGTATGAAGAAGGCGTTAAAATCGCCAAAATCTGTAACAAAATGTTAGATGACGCACAGCAAAAAGTTACCATCTTATCCAAAAACGGGGCGGAAGTGGTTGAAACTGTATTTGAAGGAGAAAACGAATGCTAAATTTCTCAAAACAATATGAATATTATAAACAGATGACAGAGGAATATCTTTTAGATGTTATTCGGAAAAATAAAAAAAACGACAGTTACTACAGCGCATTGACAGACGCAGTAGAATACAGTTTGATGGCAGGTGGGAAGCGAATTCGTCCTGTTATGCTTTTAGCGGCTTGCGAGATGGCGGGCGGTACGCCCGATCATGCGCTTCCGTTTGCAGCAGCAATCGAAATGATTCATTCAAGCTCCCTAATACATGATGATTTGCCGGCAATGGATGATGATGATTTGCGTCGAGGAAAACTGACAAATTATAAAGTGTTTGGAGAAGTCACAGTCATTCTTGCCGGGGATGCGCAGCTGGTTTTGCCGTTCGAAATCATGGCGGCGGCTGCTGTAACTGCAAAGGATGTGTCAGCCATGCTTATTTTGGCAAAACACGCTGGGATACATGGCATGTTTGGCGGACAGCAAATTGATTTGGCTTACGAGGGCAAACAGGCGGATGAAAAGGTTATTGTGCAGCTAAACCGTTTAAAGACAGGCGCTTTATTCCGCGCAGCTGTGTGTGCTGGGATTGCCGTTGGCAGCGGAACAGAGGAACAGATATTGGCAGGAGACCAATATGGAGAAAATATCGGCCTGGCCTTTCAGCTGGTAGATGACCTGTTAGATAACGACCCTAATGCCAATACAGGCAAGACAAAGGGGAGCGACTTAAAACAAAATAAAAGCACATATCTTTCAGTATACGGCGAAAAAAAATCCAGACAGTTGATTCAAACCTGTACAGCGCAGGCAGAGCAAGCACTAAGAAAAACATTTGGAGAGAAAGCAGATTTTCTGGTGGCGTTAGCCGGTCAGCTGCAAAGCCGCAATCAATAGCGCTAAGTTCAGATAAATCCTTATACATATATTTGTTTTCAGACGTCTGTTTTCTGAAAATACGCGCATATGCATCAATATAAAAAGAAAGAAGCGTGATGATCATGGCGGTGCATATTTATACCGGTGACGGCAAAGGCAAAACAACCTGTGCGGCGGGACTGGCTGCAAGATGTGCCGGGCATAGAAAGTCGGTAAGCTTTTACCAATTTTTAAAATGCGATGAGAGCGGAGAGTGTAGGACGCTTTCACCTTTGGTACGTTTTTTCCGCGTATCTATGCGTTTTGGTTTTGTGTTTCAGATGGATATGCAGGAAAAAGAAAAACTAAAGCAAGAAACATACGCTTTATGGAAACAGGCAGTACGAGAGAATTGTGATTTATTGGTTTTAGATGAAATTTTCGGTGCAATGGAAGTTGGATTTATACCCAAGGAAGAAGTTTTCGCGTTTATTAAGACCTGTAAAAGCGAATTGGTTTTAACCGGCAGAAACGCACCTGAAAACTTTGTGAAATTGGCGGATTATGTTACCGAAATGAAGATGATAAAGCACGTTTACGAAAAGGGTATAGCCGCAAGAGAAGGTATTGAATATTAAGGAGGAACAAATGGGGTTATTTAATTGGGCAAACATGCGGGAAATGAAGGAAGGAAAAGGCGTTGACCGTAAAAAGCAACCACCGCTGACTGTTTTTTTTGGCATCCTGCAGCGGAAACTCTGGCGTTTTGTAACACTGAACTTATTCTATTTGATTTCCGGACTGCCAACTTGGATTTTTATGGCGGCAATGGGACTGGGACTATATTTTTTCAGCATGGGAAAAGCAGATTATAATATATTTTTGCCATGGATGCTAATCATGATCCCTTTTATAACATTTATTTCTGGACCGGCAACAATGGGCGCAACGTATGTTTTGCGTAATTTTGCAAGAGAAGAGCATGCATGGGTGGTCGGAGATATGTTTGAAAAAGCTTCTAAAAATTATTTGCAGGGCGCGGCGATCGGATTTATAAATTCTGTTATAGCCTTTATTCTTACTTATGCATATTTTTATTATGGAACATTACAGCAGGGGTTAAGTATTGTGAACTATATCTTAATTGTTTTAGGATTCATTTTTGCGTCTCTGAGAAGCTATATTTTCCCCATGGCAGTTACGTATAAATTAAATCTTAAAAATTTATATCGCTATTCGTTGGCTTTGGTGATTCTGAAATTTCCGCAGAATTTGCTTTTACAATTGTTTTCGCTGCTTTGCATTTGCCTGGCGTTTTATTATCCCAATATTGGAATTTTGCTAACAGCCGTAGGCGGCATTGCCATTTTAGGTTTTGTAAATGTCTTTTATACAGATCGTGTGTTGCAGCAGAACATGGATTCAGCAAATATTAAAATATATCCCGAAAAGGAGCAGAAAAAATGATTTTAGTCAGCGCATGTCTTCTTGGAAAGAACTGCAAATATGACGGCGGCAATAATAAAAACCAGAAAGTATTAGAATATCTTAGAGATAAACAATATATTGCGGTTTGCCCAGAAACGATGGGGGGGCTTAAAAGCCCGCGTTTGCCGGCAGAAATACAAAATGGACGGGTATATTTAAAAGACGGAACAGATGTTACCTGCTTTTTTGAAAAAGGCGCGGAAACTGTCTGTCAGATTGCAGAACAATATAATGCTCAAGAGGCAATTTTAAAGGAAAGGAGCCCAAGCTGCGGTTGTCATTTCGTATATGACGGAACTTTTACAGGTGGGAAAATACCCGGCTGTGGCATAACTGCGCAAAGATTAGTAAATAAGGGAATTTCCGTTAAAAGCGAAGAAGACCTTGAAAAGGATACACAAATATGTTAAAATAGACACTAAATAAGAAATGTTATGAAAATAAGAGGGAAAACATAATGAAAAAATATATTTGTATATGTATGATTTTGCTTTTAACTTTGGCCAGTTTGCCGGCATCGGCTGCGTATACGGTGCCCGAAAAAGTACGAGTAGGCTTGTTTTTTGGCTCATCTGCGCCCAGCGAGGTTACAATTGCTGCAGACGGCGGCGTTTATATTTCCTGTGACACACAGAATTTGGGATGGCTTGCAAAAGCAACTTTTTCGCAATCCGGAAATGCATGGACCGTGTCCGGAGGCGCGCAGCCTGTTACTGTTTCGGGAAGCAAAATAACACTTACCAGCGCAGGCGGTTATCTGACTGTGGGCGATAAGCCCTATCGTGGTCAAATTGAGCTTGTACCCAATGGCACCAATCAGATCAATGTAGTAAACTATCTTGGAATAGAAGAATATTTGTACGGGGTAGTGCCGCTCGAAATGTCGACCGGCTGGCCGATTGAGGCGTTGAAGGCGCAGGCGGTTTGCGCAAGGACTTATGTAGCAAGAAGTATTGGAAAATATCAAAGTCAGGGTTTTGATGTTTACAATACAACCATGTCCCAGGTTTACGGCGGCGCAAGTGTAGAAAAGCCGGACTGTACGCAGGCAGTGGATGAAACCAAAGGTGTCGTCATTGTATATAATAATTCATTGATTGATGCTGTTTATTCTTCCGCAAGCTCTAATTTTCATACCTTTAATGTTAAGGACGTTTGG
>CALXJH010000150.1 GCA_944388555.1 uncultured Clostridia bacterium | reverse complement strand
ACCTGGCAGAGCTGAATACGCCGCTTGCTATGATTATTTTAGGTACATATCTTGTCGATTTAGATGTTCTTTCCATCATCAAAGAGAAGAATATATATATCGTTTCACTGCTGCGTCTGCTTTTATTTCCGTTATTGTCATTGGTCATTGCAAAGCTCATGCGTTTAGATGTAGTGCTTGCACAGGCGGTTATGATTTCTTCGGCATGTCCAACAGCAACCGTTACAACACTATTTGCTGCACGCTTTCATGCAGACGCCGCATATTCGGCACAGTTGGTTTCGGTTACGACCATTTTGTCTGTTGTAACGATTCCGCTTGTCATGCTGATTATGGGATTGGTTTATTAAAAAAATGCCGCCTTTAAGGCGGCATTTTGGTTCGTTTGATAGTTTTATTTATGTAATTTTTTTCGCTGTGATAAAATCAATCCAGCTAAGATACAAACAGTTCCCAGCACAGCTAAAACGGTTATAGGTTCTCCTAACAACAGGTTAGAAAATAAAAGCGTAACCACTGGGATTAAATAAAGATATACGCTTGAGCTGACTGCACCCATTTTCTTAATGGCCATATTCCAGATGACAAAGCAGACACCAGATGCAAGGCCGCCTAAAAACAAAAGATTGAGAATGTATCGCAGTTGCAGGAACTCTGTTAGTTTGGATGCAAAGTTTCCGGTGCATATGAAAGGAACGCTCATTAAAGTAGCGTATAAAAACATACGTCGTGTTACTTGCAGGATGTTTTTTCGGCGGCTGTTTAAAAGATTTGTCAGAATGCTGTAAAACGCCCAGATAAAAGCCGCCAGGATTGCCAGAAAATCTCCTAAAGGATTCATGGCTAAAACAAATTTTCCGTTAAACACAACCAAAAATACTCCAATAATAGACAACAGAAAGCCGACCAGAAAAGAGCTGTTGATTTTTTCACTGCCGGTCAAAGTTGCGGCGATGCCGGTAAAAAAGGGCGCGGTTGCAACCAATAAACCTACGTTTGAAGTAGATGTGTATATCAATGCAGTGTTTTCTAAATATTGATAAAGAAGCATGCCGAAAAAAGCAGCGCCTAAACATAAAAGTTCTGTCTTCCAGTCAGAGTATAAGAATGGTTTCGGAAAACAAATCCATAAAACCAAATACGCAGTCAGGAAACGAATAAATAAAATTTCGCCCGGTGTAAAAATTTCCAGTAAAATTTTGGAGGAAATGAAGGAAATTCCCCATATTACACAGGTTAAAAGCGCTAATGCATGTCCGACAAATTTATGATTCCAGTCCATTTTGAGGATCACGACCTTTCAATAAGAATAATATCTTTGATATAAACGACCTTGGTGCAATATTACAGTGCGTCGGGATCGTACATATTTTTTTTATCCGGATGTTCGGAGAGTATAAATGGTTTATGTGTGTAGTCAAGATTTAAAGAGGTTCTGTTTTTAATTAAAGCATACAGATTTCCAGCTCGAACGTCTAAATCAAATTCTGTGCATACAGGGTGGTCTGCGCCTTTTGTAATGATAGGAATTTGTGCATTAGAACGCAATTCTTTTAAAAGCATTCTGCCTTTTTCGTTGGCGGCAAGCAAACGTGTATATTGCGGCGCAGGTGATAAGTCCTTTTTGCGCATATCTAAAAAACATTGTACCAACATGCGGCAGATCGCCGAATAAGTATAGCGCTTTGTTTTAACTTCTGATACGAGTGTATCAAAGGAAAAAGCGTGCAAAGCCTTTTGGTAAATTCTGTTTTCAATACCTTCGCGTATCTCAGCAATATCTGAAAGATTTCCGTTCAAAATACGATACCGCAGAAAAGGATAGATATCTTGGGCTGAAACATGCCGTGTTTCAGGCAAGGGGTATGGCATAAAAGAGGAGCAGTCGGTATTTTCTAAAAGCGCTTTGCGCAAATAACTTGCAGATGCAAATTTTCCCGCAGTTTCATTTGCATCATGCGCAGCGCCTTCTCGTAAAACGACCTGCACATGAATATTTGAATGCAGTTTTTTTAAAGCTTTTAAATATTCAATTGCAAGAATATTATTTGGTTTTTGAATAAGTGCAGTGTCTTCTACAACGAGATTTCTTGCAATATGGTAGGGAAGTTTTTCCAACACACCTTTTTGTAAAAAATCTTCAAAGGATTTTCCGCTTAAAAAAGCAGCGGCTTTTTGCAATTCCGGAAGCGGGCTTTCTGCGCCGAAGCATAAGGTATCCACAAACTGCAGAGCGTTTAAAATATATACGCCTCCAAACGCAAACCGTTCAGCAGAGGCAACTGCAAAATCTACCGGGAGTTCCAAAACCAGATCAACACCGTGCATGACTGCAAATTTCGCACGTGTCCATTTGTCCCATATGGCAGGCGCGCCTCTTTGTACAAAATTGCCGCTCATAACAGCAATTTTTACATCTGCGTCGATCTGGCTGAGTTGATATAAATGCCCGTTATGCAATGGATTATATTCCGCAATAATACCTGCAACTTTCAATTAGCCACCTCATTTTTATACTTTTTATATCAGTATAACACAAAAATATTGAAAAATCTATTGAAAATTTAAAAAAATAGGTATATAATGGATAAGTTAATAGAAATACTATTTAGGAGGAAGGAAAATGAGTGCGTTTTTAGACAGAATCAAGGAAAGAGCAAAAACCGATAAAAAAACTATTGTGCTTCCCGAATCAATGGACAGAAGAACGTTTGAGGCTGCAGAAACAATTTTGAAAGAGGATATCGCAGACTTAATTATTATCGGTACGCCGGAAGAAGTGGAGAAAAATAGCCAGGGACTGGATATTTCTAAAGCTACGGTTATCAATCCATTTACTTATGAAAAAACAGAAGAATATATTCAGCTGTTTGTGGAGTTGAGAAAGGCAAAAGGCTTAACCTATGAGGAGGCAAAGAAAACCGCACTTGGAGATTATATGTATTATGCGTGCTTAATGGTTAAAGCAGGAGATGCAGACGGCGTTGTTTCAGGTGCTTGCCACTCTACAGCAAATACGTTGCGCCCCAGCCTTCAGATTATTAAAACAAAACCGGGTGTAAAGCTGGTTTCAGCATTTTTTGTTATGGTTGTTCCAAATTGTACCTATGGTGCAAACGGGACATTTATTTTTGCAGACAGCGGATTAGAACAAAATCCGGATCCAGAAAAATTGGCGGCTATAGCTGCGTGCTCCGCGGAATCCTTTGAGCTTTTGGTCGAAGAAGAAGCCAAGGTTGCTATGATTTCACATTCCACAAAGGGCAGTGCCAAACATGCAGATGTAGATAAAGTAGTGCAAGCAACTGAAATATGTAAAGCCAATTATCCAAACTTAAAAGTAGACGGTGAATTGCAGGTTGACGCAGCGATTGATATGGATGTTGCAGCATCTAAAGCGCCTGGCAGTCCAGTAGCGGGCAAAGCAAATGTTTTGGTGTTCCCTGATTTGGATGCAGGCAACAGCGGATATAAACTGGTACAGCGTCTTGCCAAGGCAGAAGCCTATGGACCGGTAACGCAGGGAATTGCAATGCCAATCAATGACTTATCCCGTGGCTGCAGTGCAGAAGATATTGTAGGTGTTGTAGCAATTACTTGTGTACAGGCACAAAATAACTAAGAGTATATAATTTGTATACGCAAAAAGGAGAAAAGAACATGAAAATATTAGTAATTAACGCGGGCAGTTCTTCATTGAAATATCAGTTAATAGATATGGATACAAAACAAGTCATGGCCAAAGGTTTGTGCGAGCGCATCGGTATTGAAGGGTCTATGCTCAATCATACCGTAAACGGAAAAAAAATACAGCTGCCTACCGAAATGAAAAATCATGCGCAGGCAATTCAGGCGGTAATTGCAGCGCTTTTGGATAAAGAACACGGCGTAATTTCAAGCATGAATGAAATTTCTGCGGTTGGACACCGTGTTGTGCATGGCGGTGAAAAATTCAGCGGTTCGGTTATTATTACCGAGGCAGTAAAGAAAGCGCTTGAAGAATGTATTGACTTGGCACCTTTGCACAATCCGCCCAATTTAACAGGTATTTCCGCATGTGAAGAGGCAATGCCAGGCGTTCCGCAGGTTGCGGTTTTTGATACTGCATTTCATCAGACAATGCCGCCGGCATCCTTTCTATATGCCATTCCTTTTGAATACTATGAAAAATGCAAAATAAGAAGATATGGCTTCCATGGTACTTCGCATAAATATGTAGCAGGTCGTGCTGCTTCACTGTTGGGTAAAAATATTGAAGATTTAAAAATCATTACTTGTCATCTTGGAAACGGTTCCTCTATAACGGCGATAGACGGCGGTAAAAGTGTAGATACCTCTATGGGATTTACCCCCCTTGCCGGCCTCCTCATGGGAACACGGTGTGGAGATATTGATCCGGCTATTGTAACTTTCCTGATGGAAAAAGAACATCTTTCTCCTGAGGAAATGGATGCTATTTTAAACAAAAAATCAGGCGTATATGGTCTTTCCGGCGTTTCTAGTGATTTCAGAGATGTGGAGGCAGCTGCAAACGGCGGTAATAAAGTTGCAAAAGTGGCTTTAGATATGTTTGCTTATCAAGTAAAGAAAACCATCGGTTCTTATGCGGCTGCAATGGGTGGCGTTGATGCGATCGTATTTACGGCAGGTATTGGTGAAAATAATAATGTACTGCGTGCAAGTGTGGCCGAAGGACTGGAATTTTTAGGTGTACAGATAGATGCAGAGAAAAACAATGTAAGAGGACAGGAAATTGATATTTCCACACCCGATGCCAAGGTGCGTATGATGGTTATTCCCACAAATGAGGAGTTGGCCATTGCTTTGGAAACAAAGGCACTTGTAGGTTAACTTTAAACGGCTTTTTAAGCCGTTTTTTGTTTAAATACCAAAATGTTGGGGGAAAATGTATATGAAAGATTTTTGTGTATCTACGGATTTTCCGGGAGGAAATGCGGTTGTTCTTAAAACAGAGGGGAACACCGTCTATTTAGATTCCGATTTGCGGGATACGGTTGGCGATTGGTTTTATTGGGCAATATGTGTTACGGGCGCTGAAGGAAAAACGATTACTTTCGATTTTGGCGGCAAAATGCGTATAGGTTACTATGGCCCGGCTGTCAGCTATGACTTAACACATTGGAAATGGTTAGAGAAAGATTCTACGTTTTCAAAATTTACGTATACCTTCTCTGAAAAGGAAACAAAGGTTTATTTTGCCCATAATATGATTTATTCAGAAACTATGTTCCGGGAATTTGCAGCGCAAAAGCAGATGCCGATACAAAGCCTTTGTAAAAGCAGAAAGGGAAGGGATGTTCCTTGTGTTTGTTTCGGAAAAGGGCACAAGTCTATTGTTTTGACAGCAAGGCATCATGCCTGTGAGTCTACAGGCAATTATGTTTTAGAAGGTGTGCTGGACGTACTATTTGACGTACCTTTAAACGATATACAAGTGTTTTGCGTTCCGTTTGTGGACTACGATGGCGTGACAGACGGCGATCAAGGGAAAAACCGCGCGCCATACGACCATAATAGAGATTATACGGAAAATAAGCAGGCGATTTATCCCGAAACGGCTAAAATTCGTGAGTATATAGACACGCATTCTGTTTTTATGGCTTTTGATTTTCATTCGCCATGGCATGTCGGTGCGGAGAACGACTTGGTTTGCATTATACAGAAAAGCATTCAAAAGCAGAACCGTTATATAAAGTTTGGAAACTTATTGGATCAAAATCTGACAGACGATGTGCTTCAGCATCACCAATCCGACGATATTCCCCCTAATGGCGGAACAGATAACTGGAACAAAGTCGATACGCCTACGTTTGCAGTATATGCTTTGCGCAAGCCGGAAAACGAACTTGCGTTCACATTAGAAACCTGCTATTTTGGGCACCCGGACAATCCATTCACCCAGGAGCGAGCAAGGGGAATGGGACGCTGTTTCGCAAAAGCAATTTTGGAGTATATACATACGAAATCATGACATGTCTTGAAAAATTCTTAAAAACTCTTGACAAATTTATAAAAAGTTAGTATAATTAATTTTACTGTATGGAATCTGGAGGGCAGCTATGCTTATTTCTGTTTCTGATCTCTTAAAACGTGAGGACAGTGAGAAGAAAATTTCAGTAGAGGTTGATCTGAGCGATGTTTCATTTTCTCCGTTTGTCGTTCGGTTTATAGAACCTGTTCGCGTAAACGGGAGATTGAAAAACGCAGGTGGCGTTATTCTGCTGGAGGCAGTGGCAGACGGTGCGTACTTAACCATATGTGATCGATGCGGCGCAGAGATTAAAAAGTCCATTCAGTTTGAAATCAGGGAAAATTATGTGCGGACGCCGCTGGATATGCAAGAAGATGATGAAGCAATCATTTTGAGCGGTGATCAGCAAATTGATTTGTTAAAGACAGTCAGTTCTTTTGCTTTCAGTGCAATACCTACAAAACATTTATGCAAAACAGATTGCAAAGGTCTTTGTCCGAAATGCGGAAAAGACTTGAACGTAGAAACATGCAGTTGCAAAGAGGAAGAATGGGATCCCCGATTTGAGGCGCTAAAAGGGTTATTTGACTGAACATACAGTCATTTACTATAAGGAGGTGTGAACAATGGCAGTTCCAAAGAGAAAAATATCGAAAGCAAGACGAGATAAAAGAAGAGCAAATTGGAAGTTATCCGTTCCGGGTATGGTAAAATGCCCGCAGTGCGGTGAGTTGAAGCTCGGACATAGAGTATGCCCTGCTTGCGGTTATTATAAGGGTAAGGAAGTTGTTAAAGTAGACGCTTAATCCAAATGATTCAAACAAAAAAGACTTTAGTATTGCTAAAGTCTTTTTTCTTTTATAAATGCCTTGTTGTTGACTTTTTTTGTAATTTATGCGATAATATAAGTATCCAAAATAGGATAATTCGTAAAGTTACCTAGGAGGCAGTATGACCAAGATTGTAGCAGTAGAACCAGGCAGTATAGCAGACGAGGGTGGAATCTGCCCCGGTGATTATCTGGTTTCTGTAAACGGAGAAGAAATTCATGATATTCTGCGATTCCGATATTTAACGGCTGACGAAACATTTACTCTGGAGATTCAAAAAACAGACGGAACAATTGAAATGCTCGAAGTTATCAATGAATACGGAGAAGATTTAGGAATCACGTTTGAGTTTCCTCTTATGACAAAAGCAAAAAGCTGCGCCAATAAATGTATTTTTTGTTTTATAGATCAAATGCCAAAAGGAATGCGGAAATCGTTGTATTTTAAGGACGACGATTCCAGACTTTCTTTTCTGCAGGGGAATTATGTTACTTTAACCAATCTTTCGGATGCGGAAATTGCAAATATTGCCGCCATGCGTATGTCGCCTATCAATATTTCAGTACAGGTAACCGATCCGGATAAGAGAATTTTCATGCTTGGTAACAAAAATGCGGGAAATTTGCTTCCCCGTATGCGTATTTTTGCAGATGCAGGCGTTTTAATGAACTGTCAGATTGTACTTTGCAAAAATATAAATGATGGTGCTGTGCTGGATAATACCCTGTCTGATTTAGAAAAATTCATTCCTTCTGTTTACAGTATTTCTGTTGTTCCTTTCGGTGCAACAAAATATCGGAAAAATTTATATCCGATTGAATTGTTCTCATCAGAAGAATGTGCAGAAGTAATACAACAGGTTGAAAAATGGCAAGAACGATTTTTGAAAAAATACGGACGAAGAACCGTATATCTTTCGGATGAATTTTATTTGAATGCCGGAAAGCCTTTGCCGCCGTACGAATGTTATGAAGATTTTCCGCAATTGGAAAACGGCGTAGGTATGCTGCGGGTAACCGAAGATGAGTTCCGTGAAGCGGCTTTGAAAATACCGTGCGGCAAACGAAAAAAAGTAACTGTAGCAACGGGTGTGCTGAGTGCCGGATTTATAAGATATTTATTGAACGATTTAAAGGACAATCATTGCGAAGTCGTTGCAATTAAAAATATTTTTTTTGGAGAGACTGTTACTGTTTCCGGTTTGATTACAGGCGGCGACTTGATAGACGCCCTCCGCGGCAAAGACTTGGGAGAGGCGCTGATTATTCCATCGAATATGCTCCGTGCTGATACGGATGTATTTTTGGATGATGTCACGGTTGCAGATGTAGAAAAGGAATTAAACTGCAGCGTGCTTGTATCCTATAATGGATATGATTTGGCAGAGAAAATTGCAGGTGTGCAAACAGATGGTGGCAGAAACAGCAGAAATGGAGGATTTTATGAAACCGATTGTAGCGATTGTGGGCAGGCCTAATGTTGGTAAGTCCATGCTTTTTAATAAATTGGCAGGGAGCAGAATTTCTATTGTGGAAGATACGCCGGGTGTAACAAGGGATAGAATTTACGCGCCCTGTACGTGGCTCAACCATCAGTTCATGTTGATTGATACAGGCGGTATTGAGCCAAAAAGCGACGATACAATTTTACAGCAAATGAAAAGGCAGGCAGAAATTGCGATTGATACGGCGGATGTTATTTTGTTTGTAGTAGATATCAAGACCGGCCTGACCTCTGCAGATCAGGATGTGGCGGCTATGCTGCAAAAATCCGGAAAACCGATTGTGCTTGTGTGCAATAAGGCAGATAATCCAGGTCCTGTTCCGATGGAGGCATATGAGTTTTATAATTTGGGGCTGGGGGATCTGTTTGCTGTTTCGGCTGTCAACAGCTTGGGACTTGGCGATATGCTGGATGCGGTTATAGAATATTTCCCGGATGAATATGATAAAGAAGCAGAAGAAGATCTTGTAAAAGTTGCCATAGTCGGAAAACCTAATGCGGGAAAATCCTCATTGATCAATAAAATTTTAGGAGAAAACCGCGTAATTGTGAGCGATATTCCCGGAACAACAAGAGATGCTGTGGATGTTAGAGTTACAGTAGACGGTAAGAAATTCATCTTTACAGATACGGCAGGACTGCGTAAAAAAGGAAAAATCAATGAAAATATTGAACGTTATTCAGCCATTCGGAGTTTGATGGCGGTGGATCGCTCGGATGTGGTAGTACTGCTGATCGACGCAATGGAAGGCGTTACAGAACAGGACACTAAAATTGCAGGCTATGCGCATGACCAAGGCAAGGCAATTGTCGTGGCGGTAAATAAATGGGATTTGCCGGAAAAAGAAACCAATACAATGGCACAGTATCGGCTTCGTGTACAAGAGGGCTTAAACTTTATGCTGTATGCCCCCATTTTATTTATTTCAGCCAAGACCGGGATGCGGATACCGCAGCTTTTTGAAAAAAACGCGTATGTATATGAACAAAATAAAATGCGTGTAGCAACAGGGGTTTTAAACGATGTTTTGAGCCAGGCTGTTTTACGTGTGCAGCCGCCTTCAGATAAGGGAAAACGGCTGAAAATTTATTATATGACACAGGCGGCGATACAACCGCCTACATTCATACTTTTTGTCAATGATAAGGAATTGTATCATTTTTATTATATTCGTTATCTTGAAAGTCAAGTACTTCAAACCTTTGGATTGGAAGGAACGCCGGTGCGTTTTATTTTGCTTGAAAAAAAAGAAAAAAAATAAAGAGGGAGT
>CALXJH010000149.1 GCA_944388555.1 uncultured Clostridia bacterium | reverse complement strand
GTAATCTACACAGATAGATTGGGAGATGTCTTTTATAGATGTGGATTATGTCACTTCTCTTAAGGAGAAATTAATGCCGAGAATTTTTAAAGAAATCAAAGGGGTTGATTTGCCTCAAACATTTGACAGACTTACTTACAAAGAAGCCATGGAGAGATACGGCTCAGACAAACCGGACAGACGTTTTGGATTAGAGCTTGTAAACGTTTCAGATATTATGCAGGGATGCGGGTTTAACGCGTTTGCATCTGTTGTTGAAAATGGCGGATCTGTTCGTTGCATTAACGCTAAAAACGCAGCAGATAAACTATCCAGAAGAGATTTGGATGGTTTGGTAGATTTTGTTAAAGTTTACCGTGCAAAGGGTATGGCGTGGATTGTAGTTGGTGAAAATGAATTGAAATCGCCCATTACAAAGTTCTTTAAGCAAGAAGAAATTGATCAGCTGTTAAAACGTGCCAATGCGGAACCCGGTGACGTTATTATGTTCGTGGCAGACCGTGACAAAATTGTTTTTGACGCTTTGGGCGCTCTGCGCTGCGAGCTTGCAAAACGCTTGGATTTAATAGATAAAGAACAATATAATTTCTTATGGGTAACAGAGTTCCCGCTTTTAGAATATGACGAGGAAGAAAAACGGTATGTTGCGATGCATCATCCCTTTACTTCGCCAATGGACGAAGATATAGAATTTTTGGAAACAGCGCCTGAAAAAGTGCGTGCCAAAGCATATGATATCGTTTTAAACGGCTGCGAATTAGGCGGCGGCAGCATTCGAATCCACGATACAGACTTACAGTCTAAAATGTTTAAAGCACTTGGATTTACCGAGGAAAAAGCATGGGAAAACTTCGGATTCCTTTTAGAAGCGTTTAAGTATGGCACGCCGCCGCACGGTGGAATGGCATACGGTCTGGACAGAATGGTGATGCTTCTTTGCGGTAAAGAGTCTATCCGTGATGTGATTGCATTTCCAAAAGTGCAGAATGCTTCCGAGCTGATGACAAATGCACCGTCTACAGTGGAAGTAAAGCAGCTTCGTGAACTGAGCATTAAGGTGAATAAACCTGAAAAATAAATTCCTTTAATTATGAAAGGAAGGATTGCATGATTAAAGTAACAGACTTGACCAAGCAATACGGTAAGATTACGGCGGTTGATCATATTAGTTTTGAAATAGATGATGGCGAGGTTGTAGGTTTTTTAGGGCCTAACGGCGCGGGAAAAACAACCACGATGAACATGCTTTGCGGGTATATTTCATCTACATCCGGTGAAGTTTTAATTGATGGACATGATATTTTAAAAGAACCTTTAGAAGCAAAGAAATGTATTGGTTATTTACCGGAGCATCCGCCGCTTTATACAGATATGGAAGTTTATGAATATCTGGGATTTGTCTACGATTTAAAAAAGGTGCGCGATAACAAAAAACAGCATATTCAGACGATCATGGAAAAAGTTGGCTTGACAGATGTGCAAAATCGTATTATTAAGAATTTGTCAAAAGGCTACCAGCAGCGTGTTGGATTTGCGCAGGCGCTCATCGGAAACCCGAAAGTGTTGATTTTAGATGAGCCTACCGTTGGACTGGATCCAAATCAGATTGTAGAAATCAGAAAATTGATAGAAGAGCTGGGAAAAGCACATACGGTTATATTAAGCTCGCATATTTTAGGAGAAATAAGCGCGGTATGCAGCAAGATTATTATTATTAAAAAGGGCACTATTATTGCAATGGATGAAACAGACGCGCTCTTGAAAAAAGCCGATACGGCAAATAAAGTTTCTCTAAAAGTTATGGGTGAAGATGTTTTAGCGCTTTTGAATCAATCGGGGGTTGTTTTAGATGTGGTGGAAGAACAGCGTCTGGACGATGGTACGCAAACATTTATTGTGACCTTAAATGAAAATCCCGATGGAATAAAACTGCTGAGTAAGTCACTTTCAGAGCATGGCATTGTGATCTTAGAATTGCAGAAAAAGGCGACGACAACCTTAGAGCAAGTGTTTGCAGAATTAACCGCAAAGGAGGAAACAAAAGTAAATGAGAGCCATATTAAAGCGTGATTTTAACAGTTATTTTAATTCTCCGATCGGCTATAGTTTTGTAGCGATTTTACTTGCGGTTATGGGCGTATGGTTTATTATTTATAATTGCTTGGGCAAAGGCAGCAGCTTAAACGCCGTATTTAATAATTCGGTGCTGGTGTTTTTGTTTATTGTTCCTTTGTTATCGGTTAAAATGTTGACGGAAGAACAGAAAACCAAAACAGATCAGATCCTTTTAACAGCACCTGTAACCGTTCCGCAAATTGTGCTGGGCAAGTATTTTGCAGCGCTTGCGGTGTACGGGGTAGCACTCCTGACTACATTGATTTATGTTGTAATCATTGCGCTGTTTGGTACCCCTTCTTTGGGCGAAATTATTTCTACTTATATCGGCTTTATTTTATTGGGGGCAGCATTTATCAGTATTGGGTTATATATTTCTTCTTTAACAGATAATCAATTTTTAGGCGTTTTATATAGTTTTGTTGTGTTGCTAATTATGTTTTTGCTCCCGCTTATTCTGCCATATGTAACCAATCCGGTTTTAAATGCGGTATTAAGTTGGTTCTCTATTTCCGAGCGTTTCAGCAGCTTTGTTTCAGGTATTTTCGGATTAGACGCAATTATTTACTATATATGTGTTTGTGCTTTTTTTGTCGTGCTTACAATTTTTTCGGTAGAAAAAAGAAGATGGCGATAGGAGGGTAAAGATGAACAAAAACAGAAAATATGGTTTAGCGGCAACGTTATTTTCCCTTCTGCTGATTATCATTATCATTCTGGTAAATATGGGTGTAGATCTTTTGGCGCAGCGTTACCCTTTAAAAGCAGATTTAACGCGCAATAGTATTTATAAATTGTCTGACTATACCAAAAATATGTTAAAAGACCTGAATAAAGACGTTACTATATACGCATTTTACAGCAAAGCATATGAAAATGACAGTATCTTAGAAATATTATATCGCTATCAAAGAGAATCAGATCGTATACATCTTCAAGTGGTTTCTCCAGAAGAAAATCCGGCTTTGTCTTTAAAATATGACGAGAGCAATGCAGGTTTAAACTCGGGCACCATCATTTTTGACTGCGAAGGTAAATTTACAACAGTAACTGAGGACGAAATGAGTAATTACAGCCTGTATTTAGGATATGAAACCGAATTGTATGCGGAAGAAAAATTTACAGAGTCTATTGTTTATGTCACGTCTGATTTGACAAAGAAAGTGTATACTGTAGCAGGACACGGTGAGGACAATGCTTATGAGATGCGAAATGTTCTTTCGCAATACGGCTATACGCGGGAGGAAATTTCTTTGCAGGATGGTATCCCGGAAGATGCTTCCATTCTGATGATTCTTGCGCCATTAAAAGACTATAGTGATACAGAAATTGAAGTTTTAGATCAATATTTAAATGCTGGCGGCAGTTTGTTTGTAGCGTTTGAGCCTTCTGCAAAAGGATTAGATCATTTAACAGGATATCTTTCGGAGTGGGGCATAACTACAACAGATGAGTTTGCCTTAGAAGGAGATACGGATAAAATTGCTTTTAACAGTTCTTTGATGTTTTACGCAACAGGCGCAGGACATCCGCTAACCGGCGATATATTTAACAATCAATATCTGGTTCTTGTGGCAAATACAAAGCCTGTATATACGCAGAGCGTCAGCGGTGTGACCGTAAGAAGCATCATGTCCACATCTGAGAATGGTTATGTTATTTCGGTAGATACCGCAGAAGATGGAGAACCGGTACAAAAAGGCACAGTTTCAATTGCGGCAACGGCGGAGAAAGAAAACGGGAAAATCGCCGTTTTTGGCTCTAATCTTTATTTCGTAGATTCCTTATTCAACGAATCAGATTTGGCAAATAAAGAGCTGTTTTTAAATGCACTTGATTGGTTAAACAACAGCAAAGTAAATACCGGAATTCGACCAAAGAGTCTGGAAAGTTCTATACTCACTCTTTCAGAATCGCAGACAAATATGGTAATTGTCGTTGTAGTGGCACTGCCCATACTCATTCTTGCTTTTGGTGTTTACGTATGGTTAAGGAGGCGGCATAAGTGATGAAAAGAAATATTATAGTTGCACTCTGTATTATAGTGGTACTTATTGCCGCTTATGCAATTGTTTTCTTTAATCCTTTTCAGTCTACGCCGGAAACAGAGGAAACGGCAGCTAAGATTTCTCTGTTTTCCGCTGAAAAAGATAGCATTGTGGGTATAGATATAAAAACGGGTGGAAGTTATTATGAATTAGAAAAGCAAGCAGAAACCTGGATTTTTAAAGGGGAAGAAGGCGTGCATGCAATTCAGCCTAAGGTGGATGGCATTGCATATGATCTTTCAAATTTGTATGCAGAACGCGTCATAGAAGAAAACGCAAATGACTGGGCAATGTATGGTCTGGAACCGGCTGTTTCTACAGTGGTTGTACATCTTGCAGATGGGACAATCCGAACCTTTTTTGTAGGAAACCGTATACAGGATAAGAATCAGTATTATTTTGCAACGGATCAGGATAAGACAGTATATGCCATCGGAAATGGGAAGGGTATGGTAATGACATACGCCAAAAATGATTTGATCAGCACCAGCCTGCAGGAAATCTATAAAGGCGATATAGACGAAATTACCATTTCCCGCAATGACGGATATATTCTTAAAATCAAGCAAAATATGACCAGTCAGTCAGAAAGCTGGATCTTAACAGAACCTTATATCTGGGCAACCGATCAAGCAAAGATACAAAGTGAATTTTTGAATTTTGTTGTTGGTCTTACTGCCACCTCGTTTGTGCAGGATAAGACAGATGCAGAAATGGGATTGGATCGTCCGCGCGTTTCGGTATCTGTGTTGAAAACCGACGGAACCACACAAAATTTCTATATTGGAAATACAGAAGGCAATGCGTCTTATGTCCGGGTTGACGGCGTAAGAGATGTGGCTTTGGTAAATTCTGAAATCAATAAACTTGCTTCTGTCACAGCGTTTGATATTATTAGCAAGAATCTACAGATGGCGGATTATTATGGATTAGACTATCTGACCGTAAGCGGGGATTTGAATTTCACACTGGATTATGACCAGGAGGAGCCGCTCCTAAATGGTGAGAAAATAGATCCTGAAACAGCCATTCGTCTTTACAGCGCGGTTTGTACTCTTGCGGTTGATACAGAAGCGCAAAATGCAAATAAAGGTGAAAAGATTGCGGAAGTCTATTTTAAATATCTGGCGGGACATGATTATCAATATATAATCTATGCCTATGATAATAGAAACTATACCGTTACCCATGACGGCAAGCAGTTTTTCTTAATCAGAAAAGACACATATGATGCTTGGAAAGCAATCTTGAGCAGATATTTGTAAAAACATATTCAGGAGGAAACTATTCATGAGTAAATTCGAAGAATTAAAAGCCAGAGGTCTTATTGCGCAAACGACCCATGAATCAGAAATTAAAGAATTGATTGATAACGGCAAAGCTACATTCTATGTTGGATTTGACCCAACAGCAGACAGTTTGCATGTAGGACATTTGCTGGTGATGATAGGAATGAAGCATTTGCAGGAAGCTGGCAATAAAGTAGTTGCACTGATTGGCGGCGGTACGGTTATGGTAGGCGATCCCACCGGCAAAACAGATATGCGGCGCATTATGCAGCGCGACGAAATTGAAAAAAACTGTGAACGCTTTAAAGAGCAGCTATCGCGGTTTATTGACTTTTCTGATGATAAAGCGATCATGGTAAATAACGGCGATTGGTTACTGAATTTGAATTACATCGATTTCCTGCGGGAAGTGGGCGTACATTTTTCTGTCAATCAGATGCTGACCGCCGAATGCTTTAAAACGCGTTTGGCGCGCGGACTTTCTTTTATTGAGTTCAACTATATGCTGATGCAGAGCTATGACTTTTACAGACTGCACAATGATTATGGCTGTAATCTGGAAGTTGGCGGTAACGACCAGTGGGCAAACATTTTGGGCGGCGTAGACCTGGTTCGAAAAATGAATGGACATGAGGTTTACGGATTGACTTTGCCGCTTTTAACGACGTCTGATGGTAAAAAAATGGGAAAAACAGAAAAGGGCGCACTTTGGCTGGATAAGGAAAAATGTTCACCCTATGATTTTTATCAATACTGGCGCAATGTAGATGATGCAGACGTGGTTGGTTTAATCAAGAAATTCAGCTTTAAGCCCTTGACAGAGCTGGAAGTTTTTGATAAAATGGAAGGCGCAGAATTAAATGAGGCAAAGGCTTTCCTTGCATATGAAATTACAAAGCTTGTGCATGGTCAGGAAGAAGCAGAAAAAGCACAAAATGCAGCAAAAGCCGCTTTTGGCGGTGCAGCAAGTGAAAACATGCCCGGATGCGAGATCGCAGCGGACGATATTGGCGTGATTACGGTACTGGATTATATCGCAAAAGCAAAATTGGTTCCGTCTAAAGGAGAGGGCAGAAGATTGATTCAGCAAGGCGGTCTGTATTTAAACGATGCGCGGATAGAAACCGTTGATAAGATACTAAATGCTGAAGATTTTAAAGATGGATGTGCCATCTTGCGTTTGGGAAAGAAAAAATACTACAGAGTTACTGTACAGTAATCAATAAAACAAAATAACAAATTAGGAAGTATAGCTATACTTCCTATATATGCGCTTGTAGCTCAGTTGGATAGAGTGTCAGACTCCGACTCTGAAGGTCGCAGGTTCGAATCCTGTCAGGCGCGCCACGAAAGCCGAACCAAAAAGATATAATGTCGATTTGGTCAGCAATGACGAGGGTTTGCGGGATTTCCGCAACCCCTTTTTCGTACTCGATTCTCAGAGATATATG
>CALXJH010000148.1 GCA_944388555.1 uncultured Clostridia bacterium | reverse complement strand
CCCGCCTTTAAAAGCAAGGACGGCAAACTCTCCTCCGGACGTTTGTTATCCGAAGAGGAATACAGCAAAATTGAACGGCTGGCAGTTGAAAAAGTCAAGGCGTTCGGCGACGCGATTTTACAAGGCAGCTATCCGATTGCACCGCTGCAGCGCGATTGGGGCTCTGCCTGCACCTACTGCGCATTCCGCTCGGTTTGTCGTTTTGATCCTTCTTACTGCGCGGTAAGAAAAGAGGAAACGCATTCCGACGCTGAAATTTTAGGAAGAGAGGAGGAAGATCAAAATGGCTGATATTCAGTGGACAGCCGCGCAGGAACAAGCCATCACCCACCGGGGCAGTTCCATGATTGTGTCGGCGGCGGCAGGTTCCGGAAAAACCGCGGTTTTGGTGGAGCGAGTACTGCGGCTGATTGAAACCACAGACGTAGACCGCTTGCTGGTGGTTACGTTTACAAATGCGGCGGCGGCAAATATGAAACAGGGCATACACAAAGCCATTTTGAAAAAACTGCAAACCCCGCTTTCTAAGGCGCAGAGCCGGCATTATGCACGCCAGCTTTCGCTGCTGCAAAACGCAAATATTATGACACTGCACGCTTTTTGTTCCCGGTTTGTGCGGGAGCATTTTGACGCGTTATCTCTCTCGCCTGCCGTCAAATTAGGGGATCAGACGCAATTAGATCTTTTACTCAAAGACGCCATCGACCAGGCGATTGAAGAAGGGTATGCAAAAAGCGATCCGACCTTTCTGAACTTTGCCGCCCAAACCGTATCTAAAACAAATGACACACTGCTTTCGGATATTTTGCTTACGCTTTATCGTTTTTTAATGTCTCTGCCCCAGCCGGAAGAATGGCTGATGAACACGCTGGCGCTTTACCAAAATCAAGACGCCGCGGCGCTGTTAAACACGCCTGTCCTGCGGCAGGAACTGCAAAATCATCTGGAATTGCTGGAAAGCATTGCGCTTCGCAACTTAAATGCGGCAGAACAAACGCCCGACTATCAATACGCACTTGCCTGCATACAGGCAGACTTGACATTTGCGCGAAAGCTCAAAGACGCGTTATACGACCTTACGGTTCTTTCGTCGGTTTTTGAAAATGAAAAGCCCAAAACATTCCGGCTTGCAAAAAAAGGTGTGCCATCCGATGTTTCAGACGCACTCAATGAGATGCGGGCGCCTTATAAAAACGCGCTGAAAAATGTCGCGCAAACCTTGCACGCCTTTGCAGAAGAACCCTTAAAGGAATTTCTTGCCTTGCAGCAGGATCAGGTTGCCGCCATTGTACAGCGCATGCTGTGCATTATTGAAAAATATACCGCCGCCAAACGCGAAAAAGAAATTCTCGATTTTGACGACTTAGAACATTTAACCATCCGGCTTTTGTATGACAACGGTGAAAAAACACCGCTTGCAGCCGCCGCGTCTTCCCAGTTCGACGCCGTTATTATAGACGAATATCAGGATACCAACTTGGTGCAGGAAGCCATTTTAACGGCGCTTTCCGACCGTGAAACCAACCTGTTTATGGTGGGCGATCTAAAACAGAGCATTTACGGCTTCCGAAACACAGTGCCCGAACTTTTTGCACGCAAAGTAGACGCCTATCGTAAAGAAAACGGCGGTGCATGCGTGTATCTTTCGGAAAATTTCCGCAGCCGGCAATGTGTTTTAGACTTTGCAAATCTTGTGTTTTCGCAGCTGATGTGCATAAGAACCGGCGGTTCACCCTATACCGATACCGAAGCCCTGCACAAAAAAGGCAATTTCCCGCCGGCAGACGAGTGTTGTGAAGTGTATGTACTGACCGACGCGCTGTATCAGAAAAGTCCGCTCCAAGCAGAAGCGCTTTTCTGTGCAAAACGGATTCATGAACTGGTAGAATCGGAATTTTTAATTACGGATAAATCGGGAGAAATGCGTCCGGTTACCTATGGAGATATTGTCATTTTAACACGCAGTGCAAAGCAGATTGCGGCAACTTTTACGTCGGTACTGACCGGCTGCGGCATTCCCGTATACTGCGACGATTACGGTGAATCCTTCTTAGACAGTATGGAAATCCAGAGCTTTCTTGCCTTTCTGCGGGCTATGGACAATCCTTTGCAGGATATAGAGCTGCTCTCTGCCTTTACAAGTCCGATATTTGGAAAAGCAGATATTGATTTGGTTGTACGCGCGCGTTTACACACCCCCGGCGCACCGCTTTATACCTGCTTTCAACAGTTCCCGGACACGGAGGCAGGCTGCGAAAAAATCCACGCTTTTCTGGATTTTCTGCAATATTGGCGCAAAAAAGCCATGTATCTGCCGGTCCCGGAACTTTTGACCGAGTTTTTAACACAGACCGGGTTTGACGCCTATATTGAATCATTAAACGGCGGCGAACAGCGGCTTTCCAACCTCCGGCATCTTAAATTTCTGGCAGGACAAAACTACCCCGGCGCTGAAACCGGCGGTTTGTATGCGTTCCTTAGTTATCTTGAAAAACACCGCGGCTTTAAAAGCGGTCTGACCAGTCCGAAAATTCTGCCAGAAAACACCAATCTGGTACAGATTTCCACCATTCACAAAAGCAAGGGCTTGGAATATCCGATTGTATTTTTAGTCGGCACCGACAGCGCTTTTACGGGAAAAGACAGCGCTGTGCCTATTTTGTGTCATCGCGATATCGGGTTTGGTCTTACCTTCCGGGATGTAACGCAAAACTTAAAAATCGAATCGCCGGTGCGGGAACTGATTCAGAAAGCCAAAAAATCCGAATCCATTGCCGAAGAACTGCGCATTTTGTATGTGGCGCTCACCCGCGCAAAGGACAAAACAATTGTGACAGGCTATGCACGGAATCCGAAACGTCTTGCTGAATATGCACAAAAAGCATCCGAGGAAGACGCGCTTTCTTTACCCCCCGGCGTTGTGACTGCCGGACAAAGCTTCCTTGAATGGATTTTGCTGGCACTAAACAGAGAGTCCCTGCGGCAGGATCTTTCGGTACATTTTGAATATGTGAAAAAGATTGAACCGCTGGAAGAAACGCAAGACGAAACGGACGATTTCACACCCGCACCGCCGTCTGCTCAGCTGATCAAGCGGTTAGAATACGTTTATCCGCATCTGCCCGACACCACGCTGTATTCTAAAATCAGCGTAACCGAGCTCAAGCGCCTGCAAGAAGAAACAATGCCGGATACCTATAAGCTCTATGCAAGCTATCCCGACTCTGTTTCGTT
>CALXJH010000147.1 GCA_944388555.1 uncultured Clostridia bacterium | reverse complement strand
GTTGCGTATCGCTTTGCGCGCCTGTATGAAATGAAAACGGCTTACCGCATGTACGCCGTGGATTGCAATCGTTTCTTTTGGATTCGCCGACAGCACTATAAAACGTGCATTGGGCATAAATGTGCGGATTTGACTGATAATGGCATGCAGCAGAGCGTCATCTCCGCTGTTTTTGTGTCCGTAATATCCCGATATGGCAAAATCCTTATGTGTATTGCCGTTTTTTAAAATTTCCTTGTATACCGCCAAATTGTCTTGTACCATGCGCTGTACCGAATAGCGTTCCCGCACTGTCTGCATACCATAGCGCCCAAGTTGCTGCAATTCTGCCTGGCTTGCATGAAGAAGATAGGACAAGTCTTTTTTTAAGGCGGTGGTATTCGATGGCTGCATACCCCGGCAGCAAAAGTTGGTATTTACGGCATTTTCCAGCGTTTGCTGGCTGAAAATACCAAGATAGCCTTCATTGCCGGCAACCACAACCGGAACACTGCCGCACATCGCTTCTAAAGCAGAACGGGAAACGGCAACCACAAAATCGGCAATGGACACAAATTTATTTATATCCGTCCGAGGCCCGGTGCATATAATCACTTTCTTACCAAGCTGACGGTTCATCTCGTCTGCTTCTGCCTTTACCTGTTTAAAATCGTTTCCGCCGCCGACCAGGATAATTTCCAGCGCCTCTTCCTTAAGCAGATCGGGTGTAATTTGTATCAATTGGTGGGCAAGCAGGCTTCGGTCTTTGTCTAAACGGCTGATCGAAATAATTTTCCGTGTATTCTGAGAAAGTCCGAATTCTTCTATAACACCCTGATCTTTCGGTATACTGAATTTTTCAACGTGGATTCCGTTGATGGTTACCGAAATATCCTGCGGATAAACTGCATAATTGTCGATCAGGTATTTTTTTATATCTTCCGATACGGCAATGGTACGAAACCCCCAGTTGGTAAGTTTTTTCAGCGCCGGGGTGACTTCAAATACCCAGTGTGCGGTTGTCACAAACCTAAAATGCATAAATTTACACAAGATGCCCAGCAGAAAAGAAGGAATACGCGCGTGGCCGTGTACAATATCCGGTTTTTCTTTGCGAATCAGTTTTGCGAGCATCCATAAGGATTTGAGCATTTTTTTAGGCTTTCTGGAATTGAGCGGGATTGCATAATGACGGATATCGTTTTGTTCCAGTTCAAAGGTATAAACGCCGCCGTTTGAGGCAACCAAAACATCTACGCCGCTTCGTTTTAAGCCCAATGCAAGCTCTAAAACATGTGTTTCGGCGCCGCCGATTTCCATACCCATTAGTACCAATAAAACTTTCATGCCGTATACCCCTTTAATGCGCGTTTTGTTTTATTGTAACATAAAACGAGAGAATTTACAATATTTAATATTTACTTTTTAGCGAAATTCATGTATAATGAAAGACAGAAAGGATGGACAATTATGAAAAAATGTATGGCATTTATATTGAGTACGGCACTGCTATGTACAGCAGTTCCTGCGCATGCAGAAACCTTCTATGAAATTAAAGAATCTACACCCGTCACAAACGGGGTTACACATACGTATATCAACCGTTATACAGACGCGGGATGGCAGAAAATTCATGTGATTGAAGCGGATCTTACTACGCCGTATGTAAAGGCGGATATCCTTACCCATAAAGACGGGATCGGGTACTGTGACACCGTACCTGCGCTTGCAAAAGAGGCTGGCAGCGTCGCGGCGGTAAATTCGGATTTTTTTGCACGCAACGCCTGGGATAAAGCAAGCACCATCGGCTTGGTGGTAGAGGACGGACAATTAAAGTCTACAGTAAGCAAAGAAATCAACGGCGCAACCATTGGTTTTGATGACCAAAACAATGTCATTTTGGACTATATTACAACAGACGTAGTGTTTACGGCTGCAAACGGAAACTCCATTAAAATAAAAGAAATCAACAAATATGATTCACTGATAGAACCTGTGGTGTATACAAAAGATTTTTCGGCGGTTACCGGCGGTTCATATAATAACATACTGGAAGTTGTGGTTGTAGACGGCGTGGTAACCGAGATGCGCCGGAATATGGACGGCGTGGTGGTACCCGAAAACGGATATGTGATTCGGCATTTGCCGGAATATGATACCTTTTTATGGGAAAATGTGAAAGTGGGGGACGCCGTTACCCTCTCTGTATCTACCAGCGTGGATATTCGTGCGCTCGAAAGCGCGTGCGGCGGCGGAACGCTTTTGATTCAGAACGGACAAAAACATGCGATTACACATACAATAGGCGGCGTAAATCCCCGAACCATCGCCGGAACAGATGCGACGGGCAAAAAATTGTTTCTGGTAACGGTAGACGGCAGACAAGGGGACGCTGCCGGCATGACCATGAGCAATTTGCAGGATCTGGCATTAGAACTTGGTATGTATACAGCCATCAATTTAGACGGCGGCGGATCGACTACAATGGTGGCACGCAATAACCAAACCGGACAGCAGGAAGTGGTGAATACACCGTCAGACGGCGGCCTGAGAACAGTGCCGATTGGACTGCAGATTCTCTCCACAGCGCCTGCCGGGGAGGCGGCAACTTTAATTTTAAAAACCGAAGATGAAAAGGTGTTTGATGGTGGAACGAGAGCGTTTTCTCTGGATTATGCCTTGGACCAATACGGGAATCCATGCGCGCTTCCACAAGGAGAAGTGACATGGCAGGCAACTTCCGGAAGTTTTTCAGGGAATGTTTTCAGAGCGGAAGGCAGCGGAAAGGTTACCGTTACCGCAACCTGCGGCAATGCTGCAGGAAGCATGGAAATTACGGTTTTAGACGCACCGCAGCAATTAAAAGCGGTGCCTATGTCGGTGTATGCGGATCAGGATTTTGAGGTATACGGAACAGACCGGCTCGGCAACACCGCAAAGATTGAAAAAGACGACTGCTTGTTTGAAAATATGGGAAAATATCAGAAAATACAGTTTGCCGGTGCGGAAGGCGCAGTCTATTTAAACGAGGACAATACCGACACATTTGAAGGATTAAACGGATCTGCATCTGCTTATCCGTCGGATCAAGCGTCGGCAACTTATGCGCTGACCGATACATTCGCCGTCAGCGGATCGTTTGGCGGAAAACTGTCCTTCCATTTCCCGGAAGGCGGGCAAACCAAAGCGGCATATCTGAATTTTTCCACCCCAAAAACAGTACCTATGGCAGCCACACATCTTGGGGTATGGGTATACGCCCCGCAGGAAAGTTATCAGTGGCTGCGTGCGGAAGGAATAGACAGTGCCGGCAATACACAACGCATCACGCTGAGCGAAAGCTTGGAGTTTTCCGGCTGGAAATACTTGACGGCGCCGCTGCCGGCAGGCATGCAGAACATAACCAAGCTCTATGTTGTACAAAATGAAAAACAGGTGGCTGTACAATCCTACCTGGTGTTTGACAATCTGGAGTTTTTAACCGAAAATCAAACTTTGCCTGTTTATAAAGCCGTTTCTGTCATGCAGCCGGCGCAAAACAGCGCGTTTACTTTGACAGTAACATCCGAGCAGGCAGACCGTAATTATCTCTTTGCCGGGCTTTATGACGCACAGCTGCAAAAAAAATTGCAGGCGGCAAGCGCGGATTGCATGCTCGCGCTTGGACATGCAACGCCTTCTGAAATTGCGGCAAATGCATGGTTCTCTTTTGAAAAAGGCGAAAATGCAGGCGCAGTGCTTGCAGTAAACCAAAGCGGAATTA
>CALXJH010000146.1 GCA_944388555.1 uncultured Clostridia bacterium | reverse complement strand
CTATCTTATCATCTCTCTATCTCTATACATTACATAAAATAAAAAAACACCCTGCACACTCTCTAATCTACTGTATTTATGCTGATATAAATTTACATAAAATTTATCACGTTGAAAGAGTGGGGTCACGGGTATGCGTAGCCGTAGCCGTGACCCCACTCTTTCAATAAAACAGCATAATATAGCGGTTTAGAGAGTGTGCAGGGTGAAACTCTATATTTTTATGTATTCTTTCCGGGTTGGAACACCTTTGTAATAGGGCGTTGGAACAGGGATATTTTTAATAATCCGTAGTAACAACGGCAAAGTTATTGATGTAGCTCCCCGTTGTATAGCGTTGATTTGTTATCATAAATTCAACCTTTAAGCTGATACAGCCAGTCACATCAAACTCAAAATCAATCGTGGCGGTTGCACTATTCATAATGGGCGATTGATATAACAGCTTTCCGCTTTCGTTATAAAATCTCACCTGTGCTTCTGGGCTATCTCCATCATCCGGCGGCATAAAAGTACCTTTTACCTTTTTTGCTAACCCATTCAGCGGATAAACAACTATATCAGCGGCGCTGTAACGGTTATTATTTACAGTGTTATCATCTCTATCCCGTGGGTTTATCCTCATACCTATATAATTTTGATAGTCACCCTTATTTTTACCAGCCAAAAATTCACTTGCATTACTACACTCGATATACGGTTTATCAAACAGGAAAATATCTTTCGCCGGCTTGTCCACCTGACCGCCAACGTACACCGTAGCGTTATCGCCGTCCCACGTTACTTCTTTTCCGAACGCTTCACCTACCGCCCTGACAGGCAAATAAGTAGTACCGTTATAAATAAACGGCTCCACATAATTTCCGTTCGCGTCTTTCGGCTCTATTTGTACGCCGTCAACAACCAGTTTCACATTCATATAAACCGCATTGATTGTCTTTGAGATTTCTTCTGCGAACACAATTCCGCTTGTTAGCAATGCGCCAACGACTACGCCTATCAATACTCCTTGCAGTCTTTTTAACATAGTAAATTCCCTCCTATAAATTTTATCTAAAGCGTACTATTTAAATAATGCCAAATCTGTTAAAGCGGTATATGTATAAATATATTGCGCCATCTCATGTCTTGTTTTTATTTCTAACATATTCACACCCGAAACATCTAAATCTATTTTCATAGGCATAGTTTTTGAAACAGTAAGTTTTTTCAAAAGTTTTCCGTCTCCATATATAAATACATCAACTTTTTGGTCTTCAGGATTAGCATTTTCTTTTTTTTCAAATCCCGCAATATCTATTTTATCTGGCAGGACTACCGTTCCAGTAAATTTTTTGTACTGGCTGTTTAAAGGATAATCTATTATTATTCCTGCGTTGTCTTTATCATTTTCAATAACTTTTGCGAAGTACGATACCTGTTTAAAAACTAATCCACTCTTATAATCTGTGTTTAAATAATCTGTAACTGTACCACTAATTCTTGAAACAGAATTATCATTATCACCAATAATCAAGTCATTATACTGTATTCTATCTAAATAATTATCCGGTTTAGTTTGGTCTTTCTTGCCGATATAAACACTCTGGGTTGCTCCGTCCCATTCCACATCTTGACCGAAAGCGTTTGAAATAGCACGAACAGGCAAGTATGTAGTTCCATTCATGGTAAACGGCTCAACAGTGTTTCCATTAGCGTCCTTTGGTACGATTTCTGCACCGTTAATATAAATCTTTATATTGTTATAAAATATTTCCGCTTGTTCGCTCGCCTGTTTTGCGAAAACAGTAAGCCCCAAAGCCAGCGTTGCTGTAAGCGTTACAGCAATTAACCGTGTCTTTTTTCCTTTCAGCATTTTCGTTCGCTCCTTTTTCACATAATTTTTGCTACACACTTTAATGTGAAAAAATTTATACCCCCATTATTTTTCCATAAATTAAAAAAGTGTGTGGCCAACAACCGAGCCACACACCGAAAAACGCATAGCTCCAATTGTTGCCACACAAGTTTTCAACACCATTATAAAAGTATGCGAAAACAGAGCATGCATTTTTACCAAGATAAAAATACACACTTTTACAATGGCTATATTTACTTGTGTGGCAAAGGTATTATATCACAAAATCCCATAAATTGCAATATAAAAAATCCTGCAACGCAGTTATTGCAGGATATCCGTAAAATTTTTATTGTACCTTTACTTGATTGTCTAAGTATTCAAGCAATACTTTTTTGAAATATGGAACAGGGTCGGCTATGTTTGTCTTTTCCGCAAACTCGGCGTATTTGTCAAACAACGTGATTAGCTTGCTGGCGTTTAGATACTGCAATTTGTATTTATGCGGAGTGCAGAATATACTTGTTACCCCTGCACGCATAAGCAGTAAACGCATATATGCCGTTTTAGACAGTATCTTTATATAATCTTCAGACAAGGCAATTTCAAGCCTTTCAAATTCCTGTTCCAGTTCCCCCTGTTCCTCATGCGCCAAATTTGCATTTGTTACATAGTCTTTCAGTCCGTCTATATTATTCTTATTTATTTTATATATTTTATTATTTGTGTTAAAATCTTCGCCCTCTTGCTGTTCAATTTCTTTACCGCTTGTTGATAAAATTTTTAACTTCTGAGAGTTTAGGGCTTTTTTAGCCGTTCTCTCCCTTTCTATCTCATCAAATATGTGTGCGATACCCTCAAAATGGATTTTAAAATGTCTTTTGGCCGGAATACCCCTTGATACTACCTTTAATACATTTAACTCCACCAATATGGCAATCGCTTTTCTTTGCTCATGCCCTGACAAGCAAGTTTCGCTTTCTAAATGTTCTACGGTTGAATAAAAATAACCGTCCGGTGTTAAAGTGTCCTTGCCTTTATAGTAGTTATATTCGCTCACTAACTGCATAAGCAGAACGGCGGTGTTTAGCCCGTATCTTGCGTGCAAGCGGTTTATTTATGTGCCAATAGCCCCCGTTGTGATAAAGTATTTGTTATAATATTGTCGTACCCCATAATTACCCCCTAAAATACAACGCTTCAAATTAAGTTTTAACGACTTTTTTATACATTAGGAATAAAAGAACATTCCCTACATATAAAACGGCGTTAAAATGCCTTTTTGGCGTTCTTGTGTTGCTACACATTTTATAATGGTATTATATACCATTTTTCTCAATAAAACAACAGTTTCTTGGTCAATTTTGAAACATTTACAGGCTAAAGGAAACAGGCGGATCACATTTCCGCCTGTTTCATAAACATTATACATCTGACATAGAAATCAATGTATCAGATACAATTTTATAGGGTTGCTCTTCATCGGCAATTATTTCTTCCTGCAAAAACATAGTTTCTATTTGCTCTATTCTGTATGCCGTTTTAGGGTGGCTGGCTTGTAATCTGTCAATCATTTTTTTCTTATCGGATATTTCCATATCATAAAACTTATACAGGGCTGACAAAAGCGGCTCCGCATACCCTAAATCAATTGCGAATTTATCCGCTTTGTATTCCTTTTTACGGCTAAATGTCCCCGTAATCACACCGCCTATAAGAGATATAGCCGCCACTGCGAAATTAAGCGCCAAACTTGGAAGCCGCAATATCCCAGCAACAGAGCCGTCCTCTGTTTTCCTGCTTGCCAGCCAAGTGACCGCATATTTTAGTGCCAATGCCGCCCACAAATATACGGTTGTAGCCGCACCGATTAACAGGCCGGAGATTGCGTCACCCCTATACAAATGCCCAAACTCATGGGCAATCAACGCTTCTATTTCCTCATCTGTCATTGTTGCCATAAGCCCCCGTGTAACTGCTATTGTAGTAAGGCTTATGGCAAAAGCGTTAATTTGTACGGTATCAATTATGTATAGCTTTACATTCGGGCTTATGTCAATCTTTTTTTCTTTTAGGCGTTCATACACATTTTGAAAAATGGGGAGTAACCGCTCTTTCTCTGCTATTGTTGCAATGCGCCGCACATCATGTATGCGCCGCAACAGCTTTTCAACAGTTTCAGAAATTGCAAACCTTAAAACAGCCAAATATAAAATAAGCAATGCAATGATAGTAATAGTGCCAGTCATAGCAGCATATAATATATTTTCAGTAATAACCCCAATCTGAAATGCGGTTAATAGTATTGTTCCGCAAAATGTAAACATGCTAACAGCAAGCCATACCGATATACGGTTATTGCTCGGTAAATCCTCAAACCTACCAAAAAATTTTTTCATTTTTTCAAACATGGTAAAACATCTCCTTTTATAATTAAAATGGTTTCACAATTTTAATGCGCTCAAATATGCCGTTATCTCGGGATAAATATACAGCTTCACCGACACCGAAATCCTTAATAGTATCGGGGTGGATTTTGAACTCCCTTACCATTCGTGCCGACCCCAGCCCTGTCGCTTCTGATTGGGTCATTTGAAATGTCATTTGCATTTGCTCTTTGGTTCCTATCGTTTTCGCCCATTCTTCCGCGTCTGCATAGGAATTTTGGCGCATAACAATGTAGTTGTTGCAATTCTCAATCACTTGATGTTTAAACGCTTCGCCTGCCGCGGCAACAAGGTCTGCAAGGCTTTGGGTGGCAAGTATGCATGTCACACCCGCACTCCTGCTTTTATTAACAAGGTCTATTAAACTTTTTGAAGCGTAAACGCTTATTTCATCACATACGAAAAAATAACGTTTATCGTCTTGAAACATTTTGCTGACCGCTTTTTTCGCGTCAATTAGGGCTAAACGTCCCATAGCCGCCGCTGTTTCGGGATATAAAAGCGGGTTTAAAATAAAGATAATTGCCGCACCCTCTTGTAATGCTGTGTAAATATCAACCCCGTTTTCATCAAAAATCTGCCCCATTTCACTTTCTGCTATTACTGCAAAACGCGCCGCCGCCTGTTCCGCTATTTTTCCACAAGCCTTTGTTAATTCAAGGTTTTCAAGGTGTTGTTCTTTTGTTATCATACCGCCCTTTTGCAAAACGGCTGACAAACATTCAAATTTATCTACTGTCATACTTTGTATTATGGAATGGAAAGACAATGGAATTTCCGCCAAATTCATTAACTTTATAAGCCTTTGTATATATCGCTCTGCATTTGCCTTGTAATGCTCCTCGCTCCAGTCCGTCATATTTATTAACATATCCTTTGCTACAGTTTCACTCGCACCTTTGAGCGGGTTATATTTTTCTGAATTTTCGGGGTCGTTCATATCAATCACATATGATGGGCGGTTATACTTCTCGCAAAATGTTTTTGTAATCTCGAGAAGCGATCCTTTGCCCGTATCACCTTTCCCGTCAATCAATAATAAGCCGATTTCATTTTCAATCGCGCGCTTAATAGGATTGGAAATAGTAACCGATTTTCCTACGCCCGTTGTGCCGCTTACCAACAGGTGTCTTGCATAATCGGAAAAATAAACCTCTTTTCCTAATCGGGTATGGCCTATCAGGGTAGCATTTTTCTTATCAATGTTCTTATCCATAGCATCTCGCCCACCTTTCATTTTTTGAATACTGCCGCTCTAATGTGCTTATCCCTGCTTGTTCTCTTTGATGGTTGTACCTGATGCGCTTTACCGCATAAGAAGCAACCGCAAGTGACAACACCCCCAATATTACCCAGCTTAAAATACTGTACTGTCCGTATGCGCTAATAGGGAAATGACCGTTGATAAGCCCTTTTACCAGCGTAACCGCAATATGGGCGGTTTCCGTAAAGAATGCCCCTATTTTAGTACATAGCAATATAAGTACCGCAATACTGGGGTATAGCACCCAATTTTCCTTTCTGTTTGTTTTTAACATTAAATAAATATACAAAATTACTATTGGCAGTACGGGGGCGGCAACAAGTGCCGCCGCTCCCATAAATACCGCTTCAACAGCGGAAATTTGTTTATTTCTGCTGTTGTCAGATGTTTCTGACATACTCAATCACTCCTTCCAGCGGGATAATCTCAATCCCGCCATATTTTGCTCCTACGGCAGTAATATTCACTTGGACTTTTGAGTTGTCCACATACCACCTTTGCGAATTGTGCGCAACATAATTGTTTTTAATATTCCTTTCAAGTGTTGAGAGCTTTTTAGCCGACAACTCAATTTCAACGCAACAACTATGCCCGTCTTTAGTATATGTGAAGTCGGGAAAGTGCTTATTGCAATTACCAAAGCCCGCTTTATGTTTTAAATCGCGCTCGGTTATTATGCTTGCACTATCAACATTTTCTTTAGTAATCAAAAAAATTGCAGTATCTATAACGGCTATATCATGCGTTATCTGCTCTATTCTTATGTTTGGGGTATAGTAAGGCAGTCCAAAGGTCTGAACAGCCTTTCGGGTCACCATATAAAGGCGCGGAATACCTACAATAAGGTATTTTCTTTCTATGTACCCCGCCTCTATTAACTTTTTAACCCTGCGGTCACAGGCGCGTTGGCTACTAAAACCACATAAAATTTTAATCTGCCTTGCCAGCAAAAATCGCCAGCGGGTAATCTCACGCATAATAGCCATGTCGCGCTCTGTCAATTTTAAGCGCATGGCAAATAAACACCCCCTTTCCGCTACTTGCCATTTATTCTTTTTGTTCGCTTTCTCCGGCGTTTAAAAACTCAATAAACTTTTCCCAGTTAATAAGGTACTTGTTCCCTGCCCGGCAAAAACAAATCTTATTTTGCCAGCAAAGCGACCTTATGTAGTGCGTTGGTAAGCCGGATTTTTCCGCCGTAGCCCTTATTGACAACATAGTAGGAATAGACATATCTTGCATTTTGGCACCTCCTTTCAATCAAATAATGTTAATTAAATTTGCTTTTATAAAAAACGTCAATTTCATCTTGACAACTTCATTATATTACGGTATAATAAAAATGTCAAGTGATATTTTTGAAAATTATAAAAAGCAAGTACAATTTGCGCAAGGAGTAAACCATATGAAAAAAACAAACACAAACGAATTAAAAGGTTATGACGGAATATTTGCAAAAAGATTTAGAAAACTTATGAATGACACGAAAACAAAACAGACTGCACTTGCAGAAAAATTAGAAGTAACACGCCAAGCCATATCAACATATATGGACGGTAGCGCATTACCTAATGTAGAAAAGCTGAAAAAAATATGCGAATATTTTAATGTATCAAGTGATTATTTGTTAGGCTTTTCAGGCTCTGGCAGTTTAAATGCGGAAGATAGGTGCTTTTCAGATTTAACAGGATTAAATGCAAAATCTATCGAAGTATTAAAAAGCTTACATAATTCAAAAGCATTAGATACAGAAATAATAATATTTCTATTAAATATGATATTGGAGAGCAAACCTAGTTTAATGGTTTTGTCTGAAAAAATGCTTAAATATTTTGAATGTTACAAAAAATATAAAACAGAAAATAATTACGAAAATGAAAGAGAATATAAAATATCACAAATGATTGCTGAAGATTGGTTTGACGACATTTTAGATGATATTAACTTTTATTTGTTTAATAGAAAGGATGAACAGCTAAATGCCAAAACAGACAAATAATGGCCTGCCTGCGGGCGTTTCTGTTGTAGGTAGCCGTCCGGGGCTATATCGTTTAACCTGTATGATACACGGAAAACGCTACAGCGAATACTATCGCCCTACCGAAACAGGCAAAAAGAAACTGCAAAGTGAACTGCAAAAGGCGATTGACACATACCGGCAAAAAGTAGAGTGCGGCACGCTGAAAAATGGCACAATTAATGATAAAAGTACCTTTGAACAAGCGGTTACATGGTTTTTGGAAATACGCAAACTAAACATACGGGAAAGCACACAGCTTGCAGATAAATTTATATTTGAGCATTACCTTATCCCACGGCTTGGGAAATTTAAGCTAAAAGAAATTACATCTCCCGTTATTACAAAATTGCTTGCAGAATTGCTTGAAAAAGGCGGCGGGGGCGGCCGTGCAAAATACGCCGCAAAGCCGGAATTTATAGAACTGATGTATGCAAAAAAGCCCGACAGAAAGGCGGGCGGGTTTAACCTTGTCGCACGGGAATTGGGTATCGGTGTAGATAACACCTTTGTCCGTGTACGGCGCGGGGAAAACTGCAACAAAGAAATTGCGGAAAAAGTGGCAAAATATTACGGTCAAACGCTTCTCGGCGCATTTGAACAGAAAGTTGATGTTAAACCGCTTTCTGCTGAATATGTATCAAAAATTACATATACACTTTCGGCATTGTTTACCGCTTGCGTCAAAAATGGCGTTTTGCTTCAAAATCCTGTTATAAATGCAACAAAGCCCCGTATCGGCGAAAAAGACACGCCCGCATATCTTGACAATACAAATATACCTATATTCCTTGATGCGCTCGGCGAACTTGATATTGACAATTCAATCCGCGTTGCGCTTACGCTCATGTTAATGTTGGGATTGCGGAGCGGTGAAGCGCGTGGGTTACGCTGGACTGATGTAGATTTTAATAATAACGTAGTCAGCATTGAAAAAAACGTCGGTGAAACCTTTAACGGGCTGGCACTAACAGACCTAAAAACAAAACGCTCACGGCGCAAACTGCCCTTATCGCCTATGTTGAAAGATATTCTATTAAATCATAAAAATATACTGGACGATACCGCCCGCACTCTTGGCTCTGCATGGAAAGATAACGGGCTTATATGTCCTAACTTAACAGGCGGGCTAATGGATAAATCAACACCCAATAAAGCGGTCAAGCGCATTTTAAATGCAAGGAAAGAATTGCCGCGCAATCTTCACGCCCATTCATTACGGCACAGTTTCGTATCTCTCTTAATTGCAAACGGCCTTGACGTTGTAAATGTTGCCGCGCTCGCGGGGGACACAATAGAAATTATCAGCAAGCATTATGCCCACAGTTTCGCGGCACGCCGTGCCGCCGCTATGGACGTTGTAGGCAATTCATTTGCTCAGCTTGGGAACTCGACAACATTAAGCCTTACGGCAACAAATTAAACAAATATAAATACCCCCTTGCCACTTTTACATGGCAAGGGGGTATATCGTTTTTTGGGGAGTAAATATTGCCCGTTTTGTAGTACAACTTGTGGTACAAAAATTTTAAAAATAGGCTAAAAAGTGTACTACATTATTAAAAAGCGCAAAAACCAAAACAACTACAAACCCAGTATTTACAACACTTTGCGGCAATTTATAAAAATTTACAAACAGCCAGTTTCTATTCCCACTCGATTGTAGCGGGTGGTTTGCTGGTTATATCATAGACTAAACGATTGATGTGTTTTACTTCATTTACGATGCGCACAGATATTCTGTCTAAGACATCATAGGGGATTCTACACCAATCTGCTGTCATAAAGTCTGAAGTTGTCACTGCACGCAGTGCCAAGGTATAATCATAGGTTCTGCCATCACCCATTACGCCTACGCTGCGCATGCCTGTAAGCACTGCAAAATATTGATGCGCTTCAACATGATTTTTTTCCAGTTCTTCACGGAAAATCGCATCTGCCTCTCTGAGAATATCCAATTTTTCTTCAGTAATATCTCCGATTACACGAATGGCAAGTCCTGGGCCGGGGAAAGGTTGTCTGTTTACCAAATAATCCGGCAAACCTACTTCCCGTCCCACCTTTCTTACTTCATCTTTGAACAAATCGCGCAGCGGTTCAACAATTTCTTTAAAATCCACATAATCCGGCAATGCGCCTACATTATGATGACTTTTTATGACTGCAGAATCACCCAATCCACTTTCTATTACGTCCGGATAGATTGTTCCCTGCACCAGATAGTCCACGGCACCTATCTTCTTTGCCTCCGCCTCAAACACACGAATAAATTCTTCTCCTATTATTTTTCGTTTTGCTTCTGGTTCTGTTACACCAGAAAGTTTTGTCAGAAAGCGGTCTTTGCAATTTACGCGGACAAAATTTAAGGGCATCTGGCCAAAAATTTTCTCCACCTGATCGCCTTCGTCTTTACGCAACAAGCCATGGTCTACAAAAATGCAAGTGAGCTGGTTTCCTACCGCTTTGCTTAAAAGCGCTGCTGCAACAGAGGAATCCACACCGCCGGATAAGGCGCATAAAACTTTCTTCTCCCCTATTTTTGTTTTTAATTTTTGAATTGTTTCCTGGGCAAAAGAAGCCATTTCCCAATCGCCCTTACATCCACACACTTTATACAGAAAATTGTGCAGCATTTGTGTTCCGTCCGGAGTATGCTCTACTTCCGGATGAAACTGAACGCCATATATTTTCTTTTCTTCATTCATAAAAGCAGCCACTTTACAAGTTTGTGTAGAAGCGGTAATCTCAAATCCTTCCGGTAATTCGAAAATCTGATCTGTATGACTCATCCAGCATTGATTTTCTTTATCCATACCTTCAAACAGGACGCTTTCTCCTAATTGTATACTTGTTTTCCCATATTCGCGTTTGCCTGCAGGTGCGACTTTGCCTCCGAGCAAATAGGTTATGGCCTGTATTCCATAACATATTCCGAGAATGGGTACGCCCAGCTCAAAAATTTCGGTTGTGCACAAGGGGGATGTTTTTTCATAAACGCTGTTGGGACCGCCTGTAAAAATAATACCTTTGGGATTTTTTGCTTTGATTTTTTCAATCGGATATTTATAAGGCAACACTTCACAATATACATTGCATTCTCTGACTCTTCTGGCAATCAATTGGTTATACTGACCGCCAAAATCCAGAACAATTACTGTTTCGTTATTCATAAGTTCCTCCCGGTAATCTTTCATAGAATGTGTATATTGTATCACAAATTTCATCAAAAAGGAAGTATTTTTTCAAGAAATTTTTCAATATTCAGAATTGTTTCAGGCGTTACATAGTGTTCAATTTGCTCTACCTGTTTTGTTTCAGACGATGTATGATTCAAATAACAAAACAATTGATTTAAAACTTGATGCCTTTTCAAGAGATATTCTCCTGTTTGTATCCCTTTTTCAGTCAAGCGGATCATTCCGTATTTTTGGTAATCGACATACCCTTTATTTTTTAATACATTTACCATTTTTGACGCCGAAGACGGCTTTACATTCAAATTTGCCGCTAAATCTTTGATACGGGTTATTTTTTCTCTGTAAAGCATTTCCAGATAATCCTCCATAGATTCTGTCAAACCTTTGGAATCTATATTTTTACGATAGCCCTTTGGTGTATAAAATTCACTCACGCCATCACCTTCTTTTCATATATTGGTATAGAGAAACATTGTTTCCCTAATCTAATATATGCTGAAAGGATTTTTTTGTATGAATATATCATTAAATTGTCTGAATCGCGGCGAAAAGGGCCGTGTAATTACTATTTCGCCTGCCTGTCCGATTAAACGCCGGCTGCAGGACTTAGGTGTTTTGGAGAAAACCACCATTGAGTGTATAACACCTGCACCGGGCGGTGATCCGGTCGCCTACCTGATTTGCGGGGCTATGATTGCTTTACGAAATAAAGATTCGTCCAATATTATCGTTCAAAAACTATAGTTCTCCAAATATATTATTCTGTTGTAAAGAGGTGGCAATATGGAACATAGAACAATTGCGCTTGTCGGTAATCCAAATGTTGGAAAGAGCACTGTATTTAATGCACTTACCGGTATGAAGCAGCATACCGGCAACTGGACCGGAAAGACAGTCGATTTGGCGCAAGGTGAACATATTTACAACAACATTTTGTATCATCTGATTGATCTGCCGGGCACCTACTCTCTTTCCGCACATTCGCCCGAAGAAGAGGTTACCCGTGATTATATACATAAGAGTAAACCCGATAAAATACTTATCGTCTGCGATGCTACCTGCCTGAAACGAAATATGATTTTAGTACTGCAAACCATCGCCTTAACCCCAAACGTTATCATCTGCCTGAATCTTATGGATGAAGCGAAAAAAAAGGGAATTCAGATAAATGATAAAAAACTGGAAGAAATTCTTGGGGTGCCGGTCGTTCCGGTCAGCGCGCGGCAGGGCATTGGTTTAAAACAACTCTCAGAATCCTTTTCGTCTGCGCAAAAATCCCATTTTGCAGTAGCTGATGATATAAAGGGAATTTATAGCCAGGCAGAAATGATTGAAAAAGAAATTGTATTCACTTCCGGATGCAGTCATGCAAAAGATTTAAAGGCAGACCGCATTCTAACAGGCAAATATACCGGATTTCCTATTATGCTTTGTTTACTTTCCGTCATTTTATGGATCACGGTTTGCGGTGCAAATTATCCATCCATGTGGCTATCCGAATTATTTTCTCTCTTGTATGGATATATAAAAGAAGGCCTTTCGTTTTTGCATTGTCCGGCTATTCTTTCTGCTTTGCTTTTGGATGGAATATACAATGTTACTACCTGGATTATATCGGTTATGCTGCCGCCTATGGCTATCTTTTTCCCGCTATTTACTTTGCTTGAAGATTTAGGCTATTTACCCAGGATTGCGTTCAATCTGGATAAATACTTTCAAAAGGCATGTAGTTGCGGAAAGCAGGCACTTACCATGTGTATGGGGTTTGGATGCAACGCAGTTGGTGTTACCGGCTGCCGCATTATTGATTCGCCTAGGGAAAGACTGATTGCTATTTTAACAAACAGTTTTGTTCCTTGCAACGGAAGATTTCCCATGCTTATTTCTATTATCACCATCTTTTTTGCTGGCACCGGATTTTTTTCCGGATTGAGCAGTGCTTTGCTTTTAACGGGAGTCATTTTATTTTCAGTGTGTTTAACGCTTATAGTCTCCAAACTTCTTTCCAGCACCATTTTAAAAGGGATTCCATCCTCTTTTACGCTGGAACTTCCACCCTACCGTCCACCGCAAATTGGGAAAGTCATCCTTCGTTCAATTCTTGACAGAACAATTTTTGTTTTAGGCAGAGCGATTTGTGTTGCCGCGCCGGCAGGACTTATCATTTGGATTTTATCTAACATTTCAATCGGAAATACAAATATTTTAATGTTTATTGCTTCCGTGTTAGATCCATTAGGCAGCTGGATGGGACTGGACGGAGTTATATTGCTTGCTTTTATTTTGGGTCTGCCGGCAAATGAAATTGTTGTTCCTATAATGCTTATGATTTACACAGCTTCCGGTACACTGAGCAATATAGAAGACTATGGTGTGATACGTTCTATATTGATTGCAAACGGATGGAACGCAGCTACAGCGGTTTCATTTCTCCTGTTTACCATTATGCACTGGCCCTGCTCCACAACAATTCTAACCATATTGAAAGAAACCAGAAGTATAAAATGGACGCTTTTAGGCGTGCTTATTCCTGCACTGTTTGGCGTTCTGATCTGCATATTATGGAATCTTACATCTTCTGTTTTCTTCTAAAAATAAAAGGCGTCTGCAAATGCAGACGCCTCAGACTGTCGAAAAAGTCGTTATACCGCAAACGATACGGTAAAAACCAAATACGCTTCTTTTTCATAAGTTTGATATTTTTTGCAGAAAATGACGCCGGATTCATCGAGAAACCGGCGTCATTGCTTGCTTTTCCCGCAATCGCTCTCTACCGTACCTTTGTACGCCGACGAAAGCGATTGCGGAAAATCTAACTTCCTTTTTCGGCATCTGCCAGCGTGTCGATACTTCATCGACACGCTGAGGCGTCTGCAAATGCAGACGCCTATACATGCATTATTATTTTTTCAGCAAATAATCCGCAATAGATTTTGCGGCTGTTTTTCCGGCACCCATTGCCAAAATAACGGTTGCAGCACCGGTAACCGCATCGCCGCCGGCATATACGCCGTCCAAACTGGTTTTCCCGGCTTCATTCGTTATAATACCACCCCATTTTTGTGTTTCGAGTCCTTCTGTTGTAGATTTTATTAGAGGGTTTGGTGTCTGACCGATTGCAATAATTACATTCTCAAGCGCGATATCAAACTCCGAATTTTCTTTAGGCTGCGGACGTCTTCTGCCCGAAGCATCCGGCTCGCCAAGTTCCATTTTGACGCATCTTATTCCGGTTACCCAGCCCTTATCATCGCCAAGCACCTCTACCGGATTGGTAAGTAGTTTAAAGATAATGCCTTCTTCTTTTGCGTGGTGTATTTCTTCCAGTCTTGCCGGCATTTCCTCTTCCCCACGGCGATAAATGATATATACCTCTTCCGCGCCCAACCGTTTTGCACAGCGAGCTGCGTCCATTGCAACATTGCCGCCGCCTACAACTGCTACTCTTTTACCAAGATAAACCGGCGTATCATACTTAGGAAATTGATAGGCTTTCATTAGATTGATTCGAGTTAAAAATTCATTTGCAGAATAAACACCATTCAGATTTTCGCCGGGAATATTCATAAATGCCGGAAGTCCAGCGCCTGTTCCGATAAAGAACGCCTCATACCCTTCCTCGCGCAATTCGTCAATAGAAACCGTCTTACCAACGACCATATTTGTCTGAATTTCAACGCCCAATTCTTTTAATCCGTCAATTTCTTTTTGCACAATAGATTTAGGCAAACGAAATTCGGGAATACCATAAACCAATACACCGCCCGCTTTATGAAAAGCTTCAAAAACAGTTACCGAAAAACCTGCCTTCGCCAGGTCGCCGGCGCACGTCAGTCCTGCCGGTCCGGCACCCAGCACAGCAACTTTTCTGCCGTTTTTCTGGATGTTTATTTTTTCCTCTGTGTTATTATTCATACAATAATCTGCCACAAAACGCTCCAGTCTGCCGATCGCAACCGCCTCGCCTTTGATTCCGCGCACACAATATTTCTCACATTGGCTTTCCTGCGGACAAACTCTGCCGCAGACTGCCGGAAGCGAGCTTGTTTTTTTAATAATTGCGTACGCTTTTTCAAAATTCTGCTCGGTGATTGCTTCAATAAATTCAGGTATATGAACCTGTACGGGGCATCCTTGCATACAAGGCTTGTTTTTACAATTTAGGCATCTGTTTGCCTCTTCTAATGCCATTTCTTTTGTATATCCGGTCGCTACTTCCTCAAAATTTTTATTACGGACTTCAGGTGCCTGTTCCGGGATCGGCACTTTTTTCAAAGACATATTTTTAGGCATCTGCCATTCCCTCCAATCTGCATTTATGATTCTGTACCGCTTGCTGTTCATACTTCTTAAAAGTCTGCTGGCGCAGGATTGCCTGATCAAAATCCACTTCATGTCCGTCAAAATCCGGGCCGTCAACGCACGCAAACTTTGTTTTTCCGCCGACTGTCACACGGCATCCACCGCACATACCTGTACCGTCAATCATAATCGGATTCATACTTACAATGGTCTTAATCCCGTATTCTTTGGTAAGCTGTGAAACAAATTTCATCATAACAAGCGGGCCAATAGCAATGACTAAATCATACTGATTTCCTTCTTCAATCAGTTTCTTCAAGACATCTGTCACAAATCCTTTTGTGCCGTTAGAACCGTCGTCTGTAGCAACAATTGCCTTTGCACTAACCTTTTTACATTCTTCTTCCAGAATAATCAATTCTTTATTACGGAATCCGGTAATCATATGCACTTCCGCGCCAAGCGCTGTTAACTTTTTCGCTTGCGGATATGCAATCGCAGTACCTAATCCTCCACCGATTACGGCAACCTTTTTATATCCTTCCAAATGTGACGCGACGCCTAAAGGTCCCACAAAATCCAAGATGGTATCCCCTTCATTCAGTTCAGAAAGGCGCATTGTACTCTCCCCTACAATTTGGAAAATAATGGTTACTGTACCTTTTTCGCGATCATAATCTGCAATAGTCAGCGGGATTCTTTCTCCCTGCTCATCGATCCGGAATATAATAAACTGGCCGGGTTCTGCTTTTTTTGCAATACGCGGCGCGTCGATTTCCATCAATACAACCTGTTCATTCAAAACTTTTTTACGTACAATTCGATTCATTCTGTTTCCTCCAGTAAAAAAGAGCCAAAGGGCTCTTTTGTATTATTTCAGCAATTCTGCTTTATCTGTCTTTTCCCATGCAACATTTAAATCTTCTCTGCCCATATGTCCATATGCTGCCAGCTGTTTATAAATCGGTTTTCTTAAATCTAACTGCTGTATAATCGCAGCGGGACGCATGTCAAACACTTTTTTTACACGTTCCGCAATTTCCTCATCCGATAAGATTCCCGTACCGAACGTGTCGATCATAACGGATACCGGGTTGGCTACACCAATTGCATAAGCCAGCTGTACCTCACATTTTTTTGCAAGGGAAGCGGCAACAATGTTTTTAGCGATATATCTTGCATAGTAAGCAGCACTTCTGTCTACCTTTGTCGGATCTTTTCCTGAAAACGCACCGCCGCCATGCCGTGCATATCCGCCGTAGGTATCTACTATGATTTTTCTTCCGGTAAGACCAGTATCCCCCTGCGGTCCGCCAATCACAAAACGGCCTGTTGGATTTACATATATCTTTGTATTTTCATCCATCAGTTCTTTAGGAACAACCGGAGCTATAACCGTTTGAATAATGTCCCTGCGGATCTGCTCTAAAGAAACTTCCGGTGCGTGCTGGGTTGATACAACAATAGTATCTACCCGTACCGGAACATCGTTTTCGTATTCTACAGTAACTTGCGTTTTACCATCGGGGCGCAGATAATCCAGCACATTTGTTTTGCGCACTTCTGCTAATTTTTTTGCCATTTTGTGGGCAAGCATAATTGGAAGCGGCATAAGTTCAGGTGTTTCATCGCAGGCATAACCAAACATCATGCCCTGATCACCTGCACCGATAGATGAAAAATCTGCCGCGTCTCCGTTTTTTGCTTCGATCGCGCGGTCAACGCCCATTGCAATATCTGCTGACTGCTCATGAATGGCCGTCAACACGCCGCATGTATTTGAATCAAAGCCATATTTGGCTCGGTCATATCCAATTTCCTGTACGGTTTCACGCACTATTTTTTGTACATCCACATAACAATTTGTAGATATTTCTCCCATTACCACAACGGTACCTGTAGTCGCAAATGTTTCGCACGCTACACGTGCATTTGGATCATGTGCAAAAATGGCATCTAATACGGCATCTGAAATCAGATCACACATTTTATCCGGATGTCCTTCTGTAACCGATTCTGATGTAAATAATTTTCTCATGTATCCATCTTTCGTCTCTATATCCGGATGCCTTGCTTAAATTAAGTGATAACTTAAGAACGTTACGATAATGCCTGCAACTATAACGCCTGCTGCGATTGCGGGAAATGCATGCTTTAAACGCATTCCCAAAATAGCCGCAATCATTGCCCCTGTCCACGCACCAGTCCCCGGCAGCGGAATTGCCACGAACGCAAAAAGTGCAATCGCCGAGTATTTAATGACAGTTTCTGCTTTTTTCATCGTTCTTTTTTCCAGCCATTCAATCGTTCCAACAAAAAAACGGCTTTTCCGGAAAAAATTAAAAAGAGGTTTCATATAGACAACTACAAATGGTACCGGAATTAAATTTCCAATTACGCACAAAATAAAGGCTTTCACCCAATGCATATCCAGTGCAATTGCAACCGGTATAGCCCCCCGCAGTTCTAAAACAGGGATCATAGAAATTGCCAATACCAAAAGTTCATTTGGTATAACACCAATTAGAGATTCCATATGTCCTCCTAAAAATAAACTATTCTTTGTAATTATACTACAGGTATCGACAAAAATCAAGTTTTATTTTTCTGAAATCTTAACAATAATAACCGTCATATCATCCCTGCAGGACACAACCCTTCTGCACGCTTCTCCCATGATGCTGTCTGCAATTTCCTGTGCCGCATTCCCGCGCTGTTTGATCAACATATCCCGTATCCATTTATCGTCTTTTGAAATATCTGTAACACCGTCGGAAGCCAGCATAATACAATCTCCGTCCTGTAATAACAGCTTCCTGCTTGCGGTTTCCATTTCTCCTATAATTCCTGTAGGCAATGCCTGCGCACAAATGGCTGCCACCTCTTCCCCGCGGCATACATAAGAGCATGCACCACCCGTTTTTACAAACTCACTTTCCCCTGTGAACAGGTCAGCAAGCAGGATATCTAATGTAGCAAAGCTTTCGTCATAAGATTTGAGTATCAATACCGAGTTAATCAATTTGATTGCCGCTTCCTTGTCAATGCCTGCCAAAAGCAAATGTTCCAGCAAGCTTACCGTTTCTCCGCTTTCCTTTGCTGCTCTTGCACCGGTTCCCATGCCATCGCTGAGTGCAACTACAATCTTTCCGCTGTCCGGGTGTATGATTGCATAGCTATCTCCCGATTCACTTTCGTTTCCCGGACGAATACGCGAAACGCCCACAGAAGCTGAAAAATTTTCTTCCTCTTTATATGTCAAAACACAGTGCTCATGGTCGCACGCATGCTTTACAAATGCAAACGGCTTCCCTGTTATTTTCTTAATCACGGTTTTAATTTCACGCTCACATATATTTTTCCCTTTGCAGTCCAATACGGTGACCGAAACAGATACCCGGTTGTTTATATCTTTGACAGCTGAAACATTTCCGACATGAATGCCCAACCCGTCCAGCATCTTAATAATACT
>CALXJH010000145.1 GCA_944388555.1 uncultured Clostridia bacterium | reverse complement strand
ATTTGATCTTTCATGGTTTGTTTTATATCCACTGGATATTTTTACACCATTCTGTTGGCATAAATATCCATGTTCGGCGGCTCTACAGAAAATGCTTCCAGCTCTCTTCCGAAATGAACGGCGGCTTCATTCATAAAAGGAGAATGGAACGCAGCACCAACAGGCAAGGCTATAATCTTGCAGGTAAGTGCAGCAGCCTTTTCTTTAAAAGCCGCAACGCCTTCTTTGGTCCCCGCAATAACGGTCTGTGCGGGAGAATTATAGTTCACCGGATATACGTCACTGCACGCCGCGCAAAGATCTTCTATTGTCTTGCTGTCGATTTTCAATACTGCTGCCATGGCCGTATCTAACTTTTCTGCCGCTTCCTGCATGCAGATGCCGCGTTTTGTCACAATGTCAAATCCTGTTTTCACCGAAAATACACCTGCGTAAGCAAGTGCGGCAATTTCGCCCAACGAAAAACCTGCTGTCATATCTGCATAAACACCCTGCTCGTTTAAGGCAAGCGCTGCACAAATATCTACTAAATATAAACACGGCTGCGTATTCACCGTTTGTTTCAATTCTTCATCTGTACCGCTGAAAGACTGCGCCTGTGTACCCGGGCGCTGCTTCTCAGCATATGCATACAAATCCTGTGCTGCCGGGCTGGTTTCAAACAAGGATTTTCCCATACCACTATACTGTGCACCCTGCCCGGAAAAAACAAATGCTATTTTACCCATTGCTTTGCTCCATTCAAAATTGTTTCTGTTTCGGCAAACACTTCTTGTATTATTTCGGCAGCTGTCTGCTCTTTATGCAGCATGCCTGCAATCTGACCAGCCAAAAAACAACCTTTTTTGTCATCTCCATCTTTCACCGCAAGACGCAGTGCACCCACTGCCAAATTTTCTAAATCGTCATCTGAAATATTGCTGTACTCTGCTTTTGCATAATTTCTGGAGAATGCAGTTTTTAAACTGCGCACCGGATGACCAAGACGTTTGCCTGTAACAATCGTCGAAATGTCTGTCGCCTTTAATATTTTATCCTTATAGTTTTGATGTACACTGCATTCTTTTGCAAGAAGGAATCTTGTTCCCAACTGCACGCCCTGCGCACCCAACATAAAAGCTGCCGCAACGCCTCTGCCATCTGCAATGCCGCCTGCTGCTATAACCGGAACGGATACTGCGTCACACACTTGTGGAACCAGCGCCATTGTTGTTGTTTCTCCTACATGTCCGCCCGATTCTCCGCCTTCTGCGATTACCGCACAAGCACCACTGCGTTCAACCAGCTTTGCCATGGACACAGATGCAACAACCGGAATAACCAATACGCCTGCCTGCTGCCATTTTTCCATGTATTTAGACGGATCTCCTGCTCCGGTTGTGACAACCGCCACTCTTTCTTCTGCCAAAATATCTGCCACTTCGTCTGCATTCGGACTCATCAACATAACGTTCACACCAAAAGGCTTATCGGTATTTGCTTTGGCTATAGCAATTTGTTCTCTTAAATGATCACTGCTGCCGCTCATGGCTGTAATAATTCCTAATCCGCCTGCATTAGAAACAGCCGCAGCCAGAACGCCGTCGGCAATATGCGCCATACCGCCCTGAAAAATCGGATATTGAATTCCGATCTTTTCACATATCGGTGTATGAATCATAATTACTCCTTCTTTGCATCAATATACTTAACCAGCTCAGCAACAGATTTTCCGGCTTCACTTGGTACGATTTCAATGCCAAATTCATCTTCCAGTTCCATCATAACTTCTACTGCGTCCAGAGAATCTATGTCCAAATCCTCAAAAGTAGAATCCTCTTTGATTTCTGCTACATCCACATCTAAATGTTCTGCCAATAATTTTTGTACTCTTTCAAATGTCATTTTAAAAACCTCCTAATAATTTTCATTTTTTAATTTATTACCATTTGATTACACATGCGCCACTCGAAAGCCCGCCGCCAAATGCTGCCAATGCAATCAAATCGTTTTCCTTTAATTTCCCGCTTCGGTTGAGTTCGTCTAACGCCATAGGCACCGAAGCCGCTGATGTATTGCCATATTTTTCTATGTCCACAAAAAATTTTTCCATAGGTACATTCAATCGCTTACTTGCAAACTGTATGATTCTTATATTTGCCTGATGCGGAATAAAGTAATCTATATCCTCTATTGCAACCCCTGCCTCAGCGACCGCTGCCGTGTAATTGCTTGTGATCGCATTTACAGCAAACTTAAATGTTTTTTGACCATCCATAAACAAGTACGGTGCATCGTGCTCCGTTTTATCAAAAGGCGATGCCCCCGCAAAAGACGGCAAATACAACACTTCATCTTCTCCATATGTGTAAATTTTGGATGACAGAAAATGTTCTCCGGTTGCCAAAACCGCTGCACCGGCTCCATCTCCAAATATCACACAGGTGTTTCGGTCTGACCAATCTACAATCTTACTTAATTTCTCCGTACCAACAACCAATACTTTCTGCACCGCTTTACGCGCAAAATATCCGCTTGCTATATCCAGCGCAAAAATAAACCCACTGCACGCAGAGTTGATATCAAACGCCGGGCACTTTGCGCCAAGTTTTCTTTGCAGCAAGCCTGCTACAGAAGGAACCAACGTATCGCCTGTAAATGTAGCAACAATAATCAAATCTAATTCTTCCGCAGCGGTTTTGCTCATTTCAAGTGCATTTTTGGCCGCATAATACGCAAAATCCGCACTTCCTTCCCCCGTAGATACATGCCTGGTTTTGACACCTACTCTCTGGGTTATCCATTCATCCGATGTTTCAACCATCTGTGCTAAGTCATCGTTTGTTACTACCTTTTCTGGTACATAACTACCTGTTCCAATTATTTTAAAGCTCACTTTTCAACACCTCTGCCTTCTGCACAAACGTGCTCCTTATTGCTTGAATTCTTTTTTAATCCGGCTATTAAACAGCCTACGCCAAGGCGAAAAGATTGTATAAATGCTTCTGTGCCCATGTTCCTGTAAACAGCTTCTGCGCTGAATCCTCGGCAAAAACACCATACTGAATAACTTAGCTCTTTGCTGTTTTCTTTTCTTAAATATCCCTTATTCATCCCATATTCTAAAATTTGGGCTATTTGATCTAACCACCATCTGCGGTTGTTGTCACTTAATTCATCATGCCGAAACATATAATTTTTAAACTGCTTTTTCAGTGTATATGTTCGTTCCAAAGTAGAAACTGCCAAATTCATTAAATATTCATAAAAATCCGTCGTTCCATCATATGCCTGGACTACGCAACCCCGCATATCCATTATCTCGTTTTCATATACTTTCTGCAAAACATCTTCTACATTCTGAAAGCGGTTATAAAATACTCGGTTGGTCGTTCCAAGCTTTTCAAGTATACGTTTTACTGTTACGTACTCCGCGCCTTCTGTATTCACTATTTCTGCTGTTATCTCTATGATTTTACGGGATATATCGTCCTCCAGGCGGTTTCCTCTCGAAAATGCCATTGCGATACCTCCCTCTTTTCAGCACACGTGTGCTCAATGCTTAGTTTATTGTACCATAGCCGTTTTATTTTGTCAACCAATTTTTAAATATTTTCCGAATTTATCCTCCTATGCATAAAAAACAATTCGTTTCAAAATTTAGTATACTTGCTTTTTCCGCCGGATACATTCTTTTTTCTATAATCATATCCGCACGACAGACTGGAAATATTTTTTATAGTTATAAAATTTACAGCGGCACAGTCTAAACTAAGCTTCTTTTAACATAACAACGCAAAATTTATTTTAAATCGTTGCACGTTTAAGCAAATCCGTTATAGGTGTTTACAATTATTCCGTATACTTCCCCCTTTTTTCTTGGTTGGCTACACATTCTGACACATCTTTCCTTTAATTTCTATAACGGTATAAAAATTCCTTATTTTTTATAGACTTTTTAAAACAATCGTGCTATAATAAATTTGTTATATAAATGAGACAAAAATAAAGCAATCAAAAAAGGAGATTGTTATGGACATTATACTCGTAGGCTGTGGAAAGGTTGGCGCAGCCTTAGCAAGTAAACTAAGTGATGAAGGACATGATATTACTGTTATTGATACCAACGCCGACCGAATACAGCGTATAACAGAAGATTTAGACATAATGGGAATCGTCGGAAATGGATCTTCTATCAATATACTTACAGAAGCCGGCATGGAAAATGCCGATGTTTTAATTTCAGTAACGGGATCGGATGAATTGAATCTGCTTTGCAGCATATTTGCCAAAAAAGCCGGGCATTGCCACGCAATTGCACGAGTGCGCAATCCCATGTATATTCATGAAGTGGATTTTATCAAACAACAACTGGGGCTTTCTACCATTATAAATCCGGAACTTGGCTCGGCACGTGAAATTTCCCGATTGCTTCGTTTTCCCGCGGCAAGTAAAATTGATACCTTCGCGGGCGGCAGAGTGCAGCTAATTAAGTTTGAACTAACCGACGCACAAGGCTTAGATAAGCTTCCCATTAAAGATATCCCCGGAAAGTTCAACTGTGATATTTTAATATGCGCGGTAGAAAGAGGACATGACGTAGTCATTCCCGACGGAGACTTCACCTTAAAAAGCGGAGATATTGTTACCTTTCTGGCAACACCTGACAAAGCCACCGCATTTTTCAGCAAACTACACATGCCTACGCGTCCGGTACGCAACGCACTGATTGTCGGCGGCGGTACTATCGGATATTACCTGGCAAAAGATTTACTTGCGCATCATATCCGCGTGCGTATCGTTGAACAAAATGAATCTCGCTGTGAAACATTAGCGGAATTACTTCCCGAAGCTACCATACTGCACGGAGATGGAACCGATCGGCAATTCCTATTAGCAGAAGGCTTGCCAACTGCAGAAGCGTTTGTCGCATTAACCAATATGGATGAAGAAAATGTGCTTTTAGGCATGTTTGCAAAAAAACACAGTCATGCCAAAATTATTACCAAAATCAATCGTCTGGATTTTGACGATATTTTAGAAGGATTAGAAATCGGCAGTGTCATATATCCTAAGTATCTGACATGTGACTTTATCGTACAATATGTACGCGCATTGCAGAATGCTTCGGGAAGCAATGTGAAAACGCTTTACCGCATTTTGGACGATCGTGTAGAAGCATTGGAATTTACTGTACATCAGCCTTCTGCTGCAACAAGCGTACCGCTTTCTGAATTGCACCTTAAACCTAACCAGCTCATCTGCTGTATTACGCGAGAAGACAATATTATCATCCCCCGCGGAAGCGATAAGATACAAGTCGGCGATTCCGTTATCGTCGTTACTTTACAGCACGGCTTGCATGATTTGCGGGATATTGTTGTAAATTAACGGAGGTATAGGTGCATGAACGTAGCGATTGTAATTTATATTCTTGGCTGGATTTTAATGTGCGAAGGCGCTTTGATGATTTTACCCCTATTGGTTTCGTTAATTTACATGGAACCGCACGCTTTTCAGTCGTTTGTTGCCACCATGGCAATTTGTTTGGGTTTGGGCCTGCTCATAATACACAGAAAACCGAAAAACCGTGTGTTTTACCTGCGCGAAGGCTTTGTAACCACTGCACTGAGCTGGATTGTAATCAGTATAATCGGTTCTCTTCCGTTTATCTTTTCCTGCACCATCACAGATCCTATCTGCGCGCTTTTTGAGACCGTTTCTGGTTTTACAACAACCGGTGCCAGTATCTTGAAGGATGTAGAAATTCTTCCGCGCAGTATTTTATTTTGGAGAAGTTTCACACATTGGATTGGCGGCATGGGCGTTTTGGTTTTCCTCTTGATGTTAAAACCGGTGTCAGGCGCTTCCAATGTAAATTTAATGAAAGCAGAAAGCCCTGGTCCGCAGGTAGAAAAATTAGTGCCAAAAGTACAGTTGACTGCAAAAATTTTATACCTCATTTATATCGCTTTGACCATTATACAGATACTTTTCCTTCTTGCAGGAAAAATGCCTCTGTTTGACGCTGTTACGACCGCCTTTGGAACCGCGGGAACAGGCGGATTTTCTATAAAAAACGATAGTATGACCTCCTACTCACCGTATTTACAGAATGTAGTAACCGTCTTTATGATCTTATTCGGCGTAAATTTTACTTTCTACTTCTTGATTTTGCAGCGCAAATTACGCCGCGCATTCGGAATGGAAGAAGTGCGCTGGTATCTGCTCATAATTATTGTGGCGGTTATTGTCATTACGTTCAATACGCGCGGTTTATACGAAAACTTAGGCTCCGCCTTCCAACAGGCTTTTTTCCAGGTGGGTTCTATAATCACCACAACAGGGTTTGCTACAACAGATTTTAATCTATGGCCCGAAGCGTCTAAAACGGTATTGGTGCTTTTGATGTTTGTCGGTGCCTGCGCTGGCAGCACAGGAGGCGGTATAAAAGTATCCCGCCTTGTTATTCTTTGTAAAACCGTGCGCAAAGAACTGCGGCATTTCCTTCATACACAAAGCGTAGGCAAGGTTACATCCGGCGGCAAAATTGTGCCGCATGAAATTGTTCGATCCATCAATGTATTTATGATTACTTATGTTCTTATTTTTGCCTTATCCGTTTTACTTGTTGGATTCGATAATCATGATTTGATTACAAACTTCACTGCAGTTGCCGCCACCTTAAACAACGTCGGCCCTGGTCTTGAACTGGTAGGTCCCATTCAAAATTTTTCGTTATTTTCCGATGGAGCAAAACTTATTCTGATTTTTGATATGTTAGCCGGACGTTTAGAACTTTTCCCTCTGCTGCTCTTATTTTTAAAGGATACCTGGAAGCGATTTTAAATTTAAATATTTTCTATTTCGGAATAAGTCCGTGTATATTCTTTTAATTGTAAAATCTAAATGCTGACCAAGCAAAATAGCAAAGGAGTGTTCACGTTGAAAAAAATACCATTCAGCCCCCCAGATATAACAGATATAGAAATTGAGCAAGTAATAGATACGTTAAAATCCGGCTGGATTACAACCGGACCTAAAACAAAAATGCTCGAACAGCAGGTTGCACAATGGAGCGGCACAGAATATGCCGTTTGTCTGAACTCGAATACTGCATGCGCAGAGCTGACTTTGCGTATATTAGGAATTGGTCCGGGCGATGAAGTCATTGTTCCCGCTTATACCTACACTGCAACGGCCTCTGTTGTTCAGCACGTTGGCGCTACAATCGTAATGATCGACTGCGCCCCCGGCAAATTTACATTAGATTACGAGCAGCTGGAAAAATCTATTACAGAAAAAACAAAAGTCATTATTCCAGTAGACTTATTTGGAATCCCAGCTGATTATGCGCAAATTATGGAAATTGCAGAAAAAAAGAAGCATCTGTTCTGCGCCTCTGATAATCCTATACAAAAAGCGATTGGCCGTATTATTGTAATGGCAGACGGTGCCCATTCTTTTGGTGCCACCTATAAAGGAAAACCAGTCGCACAATTTCCCGACTTTATTAACTATAGTTTCCATGCAGTAAAAAATTTAACAACAGCCGAAGGCGGCGCTGTAACGTGGAAAAATATAAAAGGAATCGATTCTAAAGAACTGTATCAAACATACATGCTGATGAGTTTGCACGGACAAAGCAAAGACGCATTAGCCAAAAGTCAGCTTGGTGCTTGGGAATATGATGTAGTCGCTCCTTGGTTTAAATGTAATATGACAGATGTGCACGCTGCCATCGGATTAGGTCAAATCAGCCGCTATTCAGATATTTTAAACCGGCGCAGAGAAATCATCTCTTTCATGGACAAGGCTTTCTGCTCCCTGCCTGTTGAACATCCGGAACATTTTACTGACTCTTATACCAGCTCCGGACATCTTTATGTTTTGCGTCTTTTTGATCAGAGTCATAATGCTTTTACCTGTGAACAAAGAAATGATTTTATTATAAAAATGGCTGAAATGGGGATTGCTACGAATGTGCATTACAAACCTCTTCCGATGCATACAGCCTACAAAAAGCTTGGCTTTGACATAAAAAATTATCCGAATGCCTATGCGCAATTCCAAAACGAAGTAACGCTACCGCTGCATACTTGTCTGCACGATGATGATGTTGCATACATCGTACAATGTACAAAAAAGGTATTGAATCCCTAAGCAACGTAGATAGCACTACTAAAAACGTATTTCTGTAAAAAAAAATGCATTTTCGCTCTGCATTTATGATAATTATCCACAAAAAAACACGGCTATTAATAGCCGTGTTTTTTTATCTCTACTTATTCATTACTCCGGATAAGAAAGGGTAATTTCAAACTTATGGGTTTTTGCTTTATCATTGTCATAGTCTTTTGCCGGGAGCGTATCGGTCGGCGTAACCAAAAGTGTGTAATTGCCGTCCGAACGAACTTCATTGCCTGCCAAAACAGTCTCTACTGTAGTGGTTTCCCCGGTTGCCACTTCCGTCACAACAATAGTCGCTTTCACACCTTTTAACAAGTTTTCGGAACATGCAAAAGGAATTTGGTTCTTTGCCACAACAAAACGTAAAAGGCTGTTTCCTACCCCTTGCTGTGTATACTGAACTTTAAACGGTTCAAACGGTTCTAACTCTGTTGGTGCAGGTGCTGTATCATCGGGCTGGTCGGTTACTGGCGTTTCGTCTATATCCACTTCCGGATACTCCGCATCAGGCGGCAAAATCATAATGGTTGTCGTCTTATAGGTATCGCTTGAGCATCCGTTTGCCGGTACAGCCGCCGTCTCGTTTGCTTCCAGTACAATCGTTCCGTTATCACGCACTTCGTTTCCTACAACGACGCTTTCAAACAGTTTTTGCTGCCCTGTCTTTGCTTCTGTTAATACTGCCTGTACTTTTGCACCTTTCATGTAGTCTTCGGTCACTTCTTCGTTAAATGGGAAGTTTGCTACCGGTACAACAATACGAATCTTGCTGTCAGCGCTTCCCATGCCTGAAATTTGTACGCTGAACGGTTCAAAATCCGGAAGATCTGATACGATTTGTTCCTGTTCTACATGTCCGTAAGTATAAGGTACGATCTCGTCTGCTTTCAGCGGACTTAACGTTCCTCCGCCCAGTTCTTCTGTTTTTCCATCTACTGTCTTAACCGACATTGTATAAACAAAATCTTCTGTTGCCGGAACTTTAATGATTTTTTCAAACGGATATTCGTTGATTGTTTCTGAATAGTTCTGCCCGCCGATCGTGTAAGAAATAGTTGCAGATGTTATTTCATCCGACATTTTTTCTGTGTATACATATGCATAGTAAGAATCATCATTAAACTGCAGCAAATATGCTTTGCCGCTGCTATGTGTAGAAACGGTCTGTCCGAATGAGGTGGAAACGGTATATTCTTTTGCAAAGGACGGAACATCTACATCCGGATGTAAAACAACAGATTGTATACCCTTTGCCGGAATGGTTACTGTAAACTGACCATTTACAATTTCAACAGTAGATTTATTACCGTCTTTGTCATAAAGCGTTGCTGTTTCGGTATAGCTTTCCGCATTCGGGATTTTTTCACCCAATGTAACGGTGGTTGTAATTTCGTTATTTCCTTCATTTACCAAAGCCAAGCCTAAAACGCCTTTTTTCTTTGCTGTAATATAATCCACTTCATCCGTATCCGGTTCGATAATGCCGCGGTCTAACCACAGCCACATATCATTCTCATCATAGAATTTTCCAGGTTTGAAACCATACTGATTGGTTACAAAGTATGCGTATCCTGCGTTGATGGTTGATGGGAACTCAATATTCATTTCGGACTTAGACCATACTGTATTGATCAGGAAGTCTTCTAACAATCCTAAGAATACTGGAATATGATGCCAATAAATCAAATCATAATCCGGTCCTACATACGGATAATCTTCTTGCTTGTCGTGCAATAAATAACGTTCCCAATAGTAACCGCCGTAGTTACCGAATCTGCCTACCATCGCATTACGTGCAATGTTTTCAAAATAATCTTCACCGGTATACTTAGCAAGGCGCAGCATGGTACCTGCCCACATGTTCATGGTAATCGCATTGCCGTTGGAAGGCGTCATCAAATGCTCAGTTCCCATACCTGCTCTGGCGGGCACCCAGCCGGGTGCAGTTTCTTCTTTCAGTTTGCTTTCTGATTCAGAAGCCTTTGCATTTACGCCAAACGGATTACCAACTCTCCATTGTACGCCGTCTTTATGATAGAACCAGTTTGCTGTATCGTTTGCCAGCGGACGCTCTGCGGTTTTCACCGGATCTACTGTGTAATCAGTTGTTGCATAATCATTTTGATATCCGGTTGTCCAGATTTCTGTAGCAATATATTCACCGATGGTTGTAGCTGCATCTAAGTATTTCTGATCGCCTGTCTGCTCATATGCTATTACAAAAGTATTCAGCATAGGAATCGCATTTGAGTAGATAAATCCGCCTCTGTACGATTGCTGTTCTACACTTTCATTGTTCAATGTGTTTTCAATATAACTATCTGCTGCTGCAATCAGGTTCTGCATATAGTTTTCATCTTCAAACAAATCATTCATTGCCTGATTTCCTGCTACACCGTTTAGATTAGATGTTTCTAATCTTCCTACAGCATGGTTGAGCAAATAAGGCGTTCTGCCCTGTGACATTTCATACAAACCAATATAGGTTGCAGGTCCGAAGCCTGTATTTACACCTGAAAGTTTAACAGGTGTTGACGCTGTATAAGAGTTATCGCCTTCTACGCGTTTAAAATGCATACCACCACGGGTTAACATAAACGCCAGTGCAGGAATGGCTCTTTCTTCTAAAATTTCTTCATTATCGGTCAGCATATACCGCTGCATCAATTCTACGCCATTGGAAATGGTTGTTACCATCTGCGCTTCCATGTTGTAAAAGCCCATGTCTTTATCGTCCCAACCACCATAGATATCATCCATGAGCAAGTCGGTGGTATTATAAATTGCATCATTAATGGACGCATAGTAATTGGTTCTCAAATCCACAAAGTTATACATATCCTGTGTAACATGTTTATAGTTCTCAAACCAATCCATATCGTTATATACTAAACGATAAGAGAAAGTATATTGTCCGCCTTGTTCAAAAATAGATTTTTGTGTACCAAATAAAGGTGCAACAATCTGTCCGCGCACATGACCTACCGGTGAACGGAACATGATACCAAAATCAGAAAGTCCCGGTGTTGCAACATCCTGTCTCACACAGGTGGGATCTACAACAACGCCTTTGGTAATAGCGTCTTCCCCTTCGCCGAATGTAAACGTGCACATAGGCGTAAACATCATGTACTCTGATAATACCTGGTCATTTTCAGATACATAGTTACTGGTGTAAGTTAAAGGCGCTGTAACACGGGTAAAGGAGCCGTCTTCAAAATCATCGCCGGTAAAATACGCAAACGAATATGCACCAGCCGTTTTCATGGTCGCATTCATTGTAACTCTTGGTTCCATTGTCAGATCGTCAAAAGTAAATGTCAAAGTCGCGTCAACATTATCGGAAGAACAGCCTAAAACAACAGTATTTTCATCCAGCTTCGTCATATTGGTTGGAATCAGCCATTCCGGTTTTCCCATTTTATAGAAAGATTCAATATTTGCTGCATGAATTTCTCCAAACAAGCCGTCATATTTTTGCTCAACAGTTTCGTTCGGCAAGTCAGACAGTCCTGCAACTCCGGGACGTTTTGTGCTCACAACTGTTTCGTTAGCACGCATCGCAAGAACACCTAAATCCTCGCTCTTTTCTTTTACCAGAACCCAGTCATTATCTTTCTTTATGTATATTTCATTCTGGACCAAATTTCCGCGTTGACCTACGCCTTGATAGAACACAATTTTAATATTATCATTCTCAATTGTTTCGGTTGTTTCGTTAGCCATTGGCTGTTTTGCCCATGCCGGATAATTTGCTGGAACAGTCCCTTCAAAACGGGTATCTCTCATATACTGCGAATATTCCTCATAATCCTGTGAAGGTACATAATTCATATCACCCGAGATGATAATTCCCTGGCATCTTGCGTAGAATCCGGAAGTATCCTGCAAAGCGATCTGATGTGTACCTGCATCCAAATCATATACGCCTAATTCTTCCCATAAGAAACCCTCTTTGCCATGCGTACCAAAAAGTTTGTCTCCGCGTACACCGTCAACTGCAACGTTAAAGTAACGTGATCCCGGCTGATTGGTTGCATAATCCTTGGAATTTACCCAGATTTTATATTTTCCGCCTGTCAGAATATTGACTTCTGCAATTGCGTCATCGGTTGTAACGTCTGTCGGCTGCCCGTCTTCATTGGTTTTTCCTCTTAGAATAGTTGAACCATCTAATGTCCAGCATCCCATCGTCGTAAAGTTGGCCGCGCCCACATAGATAATACTGCTTGCTGCCGCTTGATTGCTGGTTATGGTAACCGTGCTGGTTGCCTCGTCCCAATCTACCTGACAATCGAATGACTCAGAGATAAAACGAAGGGGAACCAGTGTGCGGTCATTCAGTAAAACAGGCGGTTGATCTATTTCAACCGGTTTTTCGTTTACTGTTGCAACATTATTTCCAATACTAACTACTACCTTTGTCCCTGTCTCGCTTATACCAACTGCGCACTCATTTTGATCGTTCCATGCAACTTGTGCATTCAGTGCTTCAAAAATAGCACGCATAGGCACCATTGTACGGTCATTGATTAAAGCCGGCTCTACGTCAAAATCAAGCTGCTCACCATCTAAAATCACCGTAATTTCTTCCTTTGCACTCACTGGAACTATAAAAAGGGCTGCAATCATTACCAGTGCAAGTACAAGAGAGAGAGCTTTTTTCATCTTTTTTCCATCCTTTCTTTTTGCTTTCTGTTATATATCCATGTACATTCAACATACAGTCCGTCATAAGTAAACGCTCTTGCATTTCTTTATGCAAGTACGTTTTTGTTTTTTAAGCGGCACAGCATCTATGTACATTCGGATATATTCCTTGCCACGAAACAAATCAAACCTTTCCCGTTGCCGAAAAGTTTTAATCCATTTACATGCATGATTATAACATAACTTATTGTTTTTGTAAATAAAAAATTGCGCATAATCTCATTACGCATACGTATATTATGCTTTTATATATGTAAAATTTGCTTACGAATAAAATTTCGGTAGAAAAAAGAAAAGCCAACGCGCAACCGTCGGCTTTAACTGTATATGCATGCGGGAATTATCCACCCAAGTATGCTTTCTTTATTTCATCGCTTTGTGCAAGTTCAGAACCCGTGCCTGTTAGCTTAATTCTCCCTGATTCTAATACATACGCGCGGTCTGCTACCTGTAAAGCCATTTCAGCGTTTTGCTCTACCAACAAAATCGTTGTGCCGGCTGCATGTAGTTCTTTGATAATATCAAAAATCTGCTGCACCAAAATAGGTGACAGCCCCATAGAAGGTTCATCTAACATCAAAAGTTTCGGATGACTCATCAATGCACGCCCGATTGCAAGCATCTGCTGCTCACCGCCCGAAAGCGTTCCTGCAATCTGATTTCTTCGATGCTTTAATCTAGGGAAGCGATCAAATACATCTGCAATGTCTTCTTTTATGTTGGTACTGTTTACATATGCACCCATTTCCAAATTTTCAAGTACCGTCATTTGCAGGAATATTCGCCGTCCTTCCGGCACATGCGCCATTCCCTTTGAAACCAATTTATACGCCTCTGTACGTGAGATATCTTCATTCAGAAAAGAAATACTGCCTGTTTTAGAACGAAGCAGGCCGGAAATTGTCCGCAAAGTAGTAGATTTTCCGGCACCATTTGCACCAATCAGCGCGACAATTTCGTGTTCCTGCACTTCCAGAGAAATATCTTTAAGGGCGTGTATTTGTCCATAATAAACATTGATATTGTCTACTCTGAGCATTCCTCATCCGCCCCTTTCTTTTTCCCAAGATACGCCTCAATAACAACTGGATTCGATTTAATTTCTTCCGGCGTCCCTTTTGCAATGACTTTCCCGTGATCCAACACACAAATGCCCTCACAAATATTCATAACTAAATTCATATCGTGTTCAATGAGCATAACGGCTATTTGGAAGGTATCCCTTATCTTTCGAATATTTTCCATCAGCTCTGCCGTTTCAGACGGATTCATACCAGCTGCCGGCTCATCTAAAAGGATAATGCCCGGATGCGTCGCAAGCGCACGCACGATTTCTAACCGGCGCTGCGCACCATACGGCAAAGAGCCCGCCCGTTTATTTGCAAGGTCTTCCATATGGAAAAAGGATAATAATTCCAAAGCTTCTTCCCGAGACTTCTTCTCTGACTTTTTGTATCCAAACAAATGTGTAACAGAAGCTGCCAAATTCTGGTGAATTGAATTATGCAATCCCACTTTTACGTTATCCAAAACAGACATATTGGAAAACAAACGTATATTTTGAAATGTTCTGGCAATCCCCATTCGGTTTACTTGTGCCGTTGTCTTTTTAGCTGTAGATTTTCCATCCAGCATAATTGCGCCGCGCGTTGGCTGATATACGTTCGTCAGTAAATTAAATACCGTTGTTTTTCCCGCGCCATTCGGACCAATCAGACCAGCAATTTCTGTGCGTCCTACAGTCAGCGAAAGTTCATCTACCGCTGTCAGTCCGCCGAAATCAATTCCTAAATGATGCGTTTCAAGTATAGGAGGTCTGCCTAAATCTCTCTCCGGTACAATGGCATTGCTCGGTACTGGCACCATTCTATCCATTTTTTAAGCCCTCCTGTTGATCATTATTTTTCCTTAACCGTTTTTTCCACTTATAAACAAAACGTTCCCGCATTTGTTTCGCCTTTTCGCTATTGGTCAGCAACATAACCAAAATTAAAACAATTGCATAAATCAACATGCGGTAATCTGCATATTCACGAAGCAACTCCGGCAGGATATACAGAAGTGCTGTTGCAACAATGGATCCTACAATATTTCCCATGCCGCCCAAAACCACAAATACTAAAATCAAAATAGAAGTATTGAAATCAAACTTTTTCGCAGCGATTGTTGAAAAATTCATTGCATAGAGCGCCCCCGCCATGCCGGCAAGCACAGCAGAAATAATAAAAGCGGTTAATTTATAACGCGTAACGCTGATTCCAACAGATTCTGCCGCAATCCGGTTGTCTCGAATGGCTGTAACAGCTCTTCCTGACTTACTATTCACTAAATTTAAAATAATAAACAACGCAAATAATATCAACAAAATGCCAGCAGTAAATGAGGCAATTTTCGTAATGCCTACCGCCCCCTGCGGCCCGTTTATAATGAGCTTTCCGTTTATCATGCCCAGCGCTTCTGCGTTTGTCATGCTCATATGCAATCCATTACTGTCAACGCCTACATATAAGCAGTTTATGATATTTTTAATAATTTCTCCAAATGCCAGTGTTACAATCGCCAAATAATCCCCGCGGAGTCTTAATACAGGAATTCCAATCAAAAAACCGGCAACACCGGCAGCAATACCACCTGCAATAATAGCAATCAGCAGGCGCAGCGCCGCAGACGGGATAACTTCCTGCAAGCATATGGCCGTTATAACACCAGTAAAAGCGCCTACGCTCATAAAGCCAGCATGACCCAGACTAAGTTCTCCTAAAAATCCAACAGTAAGATTTAAGGAAATAGCCATAACTATATATGTGCAAATGGGCACCAACTGTCCGCTAATAGAATTGCTTATTATACCAGTGCTTTGCAGCGGAAAAAGAACTATAAAAGCTAATATAATCAATCCATATGCTCGTATATTCGTGCGGGTAAACTTATTCAGATTCTTTATTTTCTCCATAGCGCACACCTCACACTTTTTCAGTAATCTTTTTGCCAAGAAGACCCGTTGGTTTAATAAGTAAAACAATAATCAGTACCGCAAATACAATCGCATCCGACAAGTTGGTTGAAATATACGACTTGCTGAAAATTTCAATAATGCCCAATAAAACGCCTCCAAGCATTGCCCCGGGTATCGATCCAATCCCACCGAAAACAGCTGCTGTAAACGCTTTAATGCCAGGCATGGAGCCCGTCGTTGGAATGAGTACCGGATAAGCTGAACAAAGCAAAACACCGGCTATTGCAGCGAGGGCACTGCCTATTGCAAAAGTAACCGATATGGAAACATTTACATTGATGCCCATCAGCTCAGCGGCTGCCTTGTCTTCCGATACCGCGCGCATGCCTTTACCCATCTTACTTTTTCTTGTAAACAATGTAAGTGCAATCATAATCAATATACATGCAAGTACTGTTACTATCGATTCCGCTGTTATAATGAGTTGTCCGTTAAACAATGCAATGGAACCAAAAGGAACGATGGAAGTAAATGTTTTGGGCGCACTTCCCCAAATCAGCAAAGCTGCATTCTGCAGGAAGTAGCTGACACCAATTGCAGTAATCAGCACCGCTAAAGAAGATGCTTTACGTAAAGGCTTGTACGCCAATCTTTCAATTACGATGCCCAAAATTGTACAAACAATCATAGAAATCACAACCGAAACAAACGGCGAAAATCCCAGATAAGTTGTCACGCAAAACGATATGTAGGCACCAACCATAATTACGTCCCCGTGTGCAAAATTCAACATTTTTGCAATACCATAAACCATGGTATATCCCAGTGCAATGATCGCGTAAACGCTGCCAAGGCTTATTCCGTTTATTAAATTTGAAATAAAAGTCATCGTGTTTACACCTCAAACCATTTTTGTTTAGATTTACTTATTTATTGCCGATGCATAAACCACACATTTTTCCTGCGTTCAGATAAAAAGGTGTGGTACAACAGAAAAGGAGGGGCCGCAACCGCAGCCGCCTCTTTCCTTAAATTTCAATATCCTTACATTCCGACATATACGCCGTTCTGAATAACCATACCTTTAGGTGACTTGGAAACTTCACCTGTTGCTGACCATGTCATACCTGTTCCGGTCAGACCATCAATTTTAAAGTTCGGATTGGTAAATTCTGCAATCAGTTTTTTACATATTTCAGAAGCGCTCATGCTCACTTCAATATTCTGATTTACACATGCGTCATATAAAGCGATAATGCAGTCATACGCATCTGCAGCAAACTGATTTGGCGTTTCTCCATATTTTTCCTGGTATTTTGCAACAAAGCTCTTGGTCATTTCGTCCTGGGCATCTGCTGTAAACGGTGTCAGAAGCATAACGCCTTCTGCTAAAGAAGTGTCAAAGTTTTCTACTGTAAGTATGCCGTCCATACCGTCTACACCAAAGAACTTCGGTTCATACTGCATTTTATCTGCCTGTGAAAGAATTAAAGATGCAGGTGTATAGTAAATAGGCAAGAACACAAGATCCGCACCCGCTTGTTTGATTTCATTGAGCTGTGCAGTAAAATCATTTGCAGAATCATCTGAAAAAGTATTTACGCAAACAATATTTAATCCAAGCTTATCGGCTTCTGCCTGGAATTTCTGGTAGATACCTGTGGAATAAGCATCTGAATTGTTGTAAATAACCGCTATTTTTTCACCTAAAGCCTGCTCCTTAATATACTGCGCAGAAGCTACGCCCTGGTTTGGATCTGTAAAACACATTTGGAACACATTGTCTTTTCTCGGAATGGTAACATTACCATCGGCATCTGGCTGACCGCCTAAAACATCTGTAGAAGAAGCAGAGGGGGTAAGCGCAAAAATACGATCTGCATTTACTTCTGTAGAAACTGCAATACAGGGCTGTGTTGTAACTGTTCCCAATGAAATCTGCATGCCCCAGTCTTTCAGCTTATTATAAGCGTTCACGGCTTTTTCCGCATCATTTTCATCGTCTTCACATTTGAGTTCAAACTGCAGTCCGCCTTTTGCATTCACTTCTTCGATGGCAATCAATGCACCGTTCTCAACAGCCTGCCCATAAATTGCAGCGGAACCTGTAAGAGGACCGATCGCCCCGATTTTAATGGCATTGCTGGTTGTGGACTCGCCGCAGCTTGTAAAACAAGCGAGCACCATGGCAACAGCCATTATGATACTTGCAATCTTAGAAACTTTTTTCATTTCAAATTACCTCTTTCTCAATTTTTTATTTCAGCCAACAGGCAAAAATATCAGAAAACATAAAAACAGAGGGTGATGCATGTTAAATAAATCTGCTCTCTGAACAAAAAACACCTCTGTCTGCAAAATCCATATATGTACTTTTTCTTAAATATGCTTTATTTAATATATGCGCAGACCTATTATCCTCTGCTTTAAAATGGTATAAAGACATCCTTTCAAGCATGCTGCCTGCCACAATATACAAACTTCAGATGACTGCTGTTATCTACATTACTAAGCCCAGCCTAATGCATATATTTCCTATGCTATGCGGCATTTTACACGCTTTAAAATATATTAACATAAAATACGCCTGCTGTCAAGCAAACAAACGAAAAAATGTCGTTTCCCTTCGATTTTTTAAATAAATTGTTTTCTCTTCTTTGCTAAAATTCACACGCTTTATGCAAACTTTGCGCCTTCCGCATTTAGAATTCTGCTTTCAGGGGAACTCCATCCGCATCCGTAGAAATATCCCCTGTTAAAATGCGCACAAAATCAACCAGCGCCCAAATATATCCCAAACCGCAGCATAAAGACAATAAGATCTGATAAATTCCAATATTGGTATATCCCAGATAAAAATTATGTATTCCCAATCCGCCTAATAAAAACGCCAAAATAGCCGCTACCGTTTTAGATTTCTGCGGCTTTCCGTAATACGAAGCGTGGAAAGTTCCCTTCAGCCGCGTGCCACAGTTTACGCAATATTCTGCTCCTTGCGGTACACTTGCGCCGCAATTGGGGCAATATGTATTTCCTGTTCCTACACCGAAACCGCAATGGATGCAAACCTGTGCATGTTCATTTATTTCTTTCCCGCAATTTCTACAGTACACTTATTTCCGCCTCCTTGTTGATTTAACTGTCTTTCCCTATATTTTATTTACTTCTTAATTCCAGATTAGTATAGCATAGAAAAATTGCAATGTCAATGATATACTATTGTGTCATGCCAAACATTGTTCTGCATAATCTCCGGCCGGTCTCTGTTTTAAAAACGCGATTATACGCGCTGTCTACTGCATTTTTACTGACGTTTTCTTCGTATAAATTTACCAGAAAATCTGCCTCTACCAAAATTTGATAATCTATCCCGTCTATGTTTGAATATGTATGATGATGTGCCACCAAAAAACAAACCCGCTCAATGATTGTTTTCTCATACTGCAGACTGTTAAGCATTTGTTCTGCAAGCGCAGGGCCTTCTTTTTCCTGATACTTTCCGCTTGCTGTATGGTATTTTTGTTCAGCTGCCTGAATGCCTATATCATGAACAAGAGCCGCCGTTTCAAGTATTTGTTGGGTTTTAGCATCTAAATGCTCCTGTTTACCGATATAGCTGGCAAGGCTGTGTACTTTAATAAAATGTTGGATACGTTTGGGATCCCCTGCATAATATTGCATCATTTTTTCATATAGCATAATATTCTCCTTTGTCTTCTAAATTTAAAAATTATATTTTAATACGCAGCGGACTTAAAAAATACCATCCGCTGCGTTTTTTATTTTTGCATATAAACAGGAATGCCATTATAAAAAGTCTGCTGTACCTTTAACTTTCTAATCTCAGCTGCGGATTTATTCAAAATAGAATCGTTTAAAACTGCAAAAT
>CALXJH010000144.1 GCA_944388555.1 uncultured Clostridia bacterium | reverse complement strand
AAATAGAAGTAGATATTACCAAGGGCGTACCCTCTTTCGAGATTGTCGGCTTGCCCGACGCAGCGGTAAAGGAGAGCAAGGAGCGGGTGCGCTCGGCGCTGAAAAACTCCAAAATTCCCTTTCCGCCTGCAAAATATACAGTCAATTTAGCACCTGCGTCTATTAAAAAAGAAGGACCCTTGTTCGACTTTCCCATCGCTGCGGGAATCTTGAGCAGCCTAAAACTTATGCAGGCAGACTCACTTACCAACCACATGCTCATCGGTGAGCTTTCCTTAAGCGGTGAAATTCGTTCTGCCAATGGTATTTTGGCGGCAGCAATCGCCGCAAAACAAGAGCATATGACCGGTATTTTCGTGCCCTTTGAAAACGCGGCGGAAGCAGCTGTTGTCGATGGTCTTTTGGTATATCCATGTAAAACATTAACCGATCTGATTCGGCACTGTACCGGAGAAAAACCTATTTTACCGTACCCGAAGGCAACCTTAGACACCTTAAAAACGCCCCGCCCTACCATTGATTTTTCTGAAGTAAAAGGACAGGAAGGCGCCAAACGCGCCCTGGAAATTGCAGCGGCCGGCGGGCATAACTGTCTGATGGTCGGAAGCCCAGGAACGGGTAAAACCATGCTTGCCAAACGTCTGCCAACCATTCTGCCTGACCTTAACTTTGAAGAATCGCTGGAGGTAACCAAAATTCACAGCATAACCGGTATCCTTCCCTCCAAAACCCCTTTGATTTCACAACGCCCTTTCCGAAGCCCGCATCATACTATATCTGCAAACGGCATGTCGGGCGGGGGACGTTTTCCGCGGCCCGGAGAAGTCAGTCTTGCGCATCACGGCGTTTTATTTTTAGATGAACTCCCTGAATTTCATAAAGATACATTGGAAGTGCTGCGGCAGCCGCTTGAGGACGCCAAAATTACCATTACCAGGGTTTCAGCGACCTTTTCTTACCCCTGCAATATTATGCTGATAGCGGCTATGAACCCCGGTAAATGCGGATATTTGAATGACCCCTATCATACTTGCACCTGTACAAACCGGCAAATTCAACAATATTTGTCTAAAATCAGCGGTCCGCTTCTGGATAGAATTGATATACATATAGAAGTGAATCCAATCCAGTATACGGATTTAGAAAATAAACATCTTCCGTCACAGTCATCTGCAGAGATAAAAGAACGCGTATGCAAAGCACGAGAGATTCAGAAAAAGCGCTTCGAGGCAGACGGCATTTTTACCAATTCACAAATGCGTGCTTCTCATATAGAAAAATACTGTGTATTAGGCAAAGAAGAAAACGCGCTTTTAAAAGCCGCATTTGACCGTCTGGGACTAAGCGCCCGCGCATATAACCGGATACTAAAAGTCGCACGGACAATCGCCGACTTGGATGAAAGTCCGCAAATCTTGAAAAAACATCTTTCGGAAGCAATCCAATACAGAAGTATGGACAGAAAAATCAAAAATACATAAACAGTTGCAAATCCTATGAATTTGGTATATAATTATGTAAAGAATTTAATTAAAAATATGGAGGCTCATTATGAACAAAATGCAAGTTGTTATAATGGCAGCAGGGGAAGGTAAACGCATGAAATCTTCTACTGCTAAGGTTTTAAGCAAAGTAAATTTTAAACCAATGATAGACTATGTTTTACAAGCAGCAGCTGGCGTTTCAGATAAAAAACCGATCGTTATTATTGGACATAAAGGAGAAGACATTCAATCTTATTTACAAGACCGCGTCTTATATGTGCAGCAATCCAAACAGTTAGGAACAGGGCATGCCGTTTTGCAGGCAGAACAAGAAATTACAAAGGCAGAATGTGAAACAGTGCTTGTTTTGAACGGGGATATGCCTCTTATTACAGCAGATACCTTACAAAAAGCATACGCCTTTCATAAAGAAAAACAAAACAGCGTAACGGTTGTAGGCGCTTCTTTTGAACAGCCGGACGGCTATGGACGGCTGATCATTGAAAATGGAACACTGACAGGAATTGTAGAACACAAAGACGCAACCGAAGACCAGAAAAAAATTCAGGAAATCAACGCAGGCATTTACTTTTTTGAAACAGCTTCGCTCCTTGCTGCTTTGTCAAAGCTTACCAATAACAATGCGCAGAACGAATACTATTTAACTGATACAATCGAAATTATCCGCAGCGAGAACGGGAAAGCAGGCGCTTATATTGTAGAAGATAAAAAAGAAATCAGCGGCTGCAATACCCGCGCAGAATTGGCCTATGCGGATAAAGTCATGCGTTTGCGCATCAATCGCATGCTTATGGATCAAGGCGTTACCATTATCAACCCGGAAAATACTTACATAGAGCAAGGTGTACAAATCGGAAAAGATACGATTATTTATCCAGGCGCCGTTTTGGAAGGCAATACCAAAATCGGTGAAAACTGTATTCTTTATCCCAACTGCGCTATAAACAACTGCAAAATCGGGCATAATGTAAATATCAAGTCCTCCACACTTATAGACAGCACCGTCGGGAACAATACCACAGTCGGACCGTATGCATATATTCGTCCGGGCAGTGTAATCGGCGCTCACGTAAAAGTTGGAGATTTTGTGGAAGTAAAGAAGTCAAAAATCGGAGATGGCACAAAGATTTCCCATTTAACTTATGTGGGTGATTCTATTGTAGGACAGAATGTGAATTTTGGCTGCGGTACGGTTACGGTAAACTATGACGGAAAAAATAAATTCACCACTGAAATCGGAGACAACGCTTTTATCGGATGCAATACAAATTTAGTTGCGCCTGTAAAAGTAGGAGAAAATGCTTTTATAGCAGCCGGCTCTACCATAACCGACTGGGTACCGCAAGACAGCTTTGCAATTGCAAGACAGCGCCAAACAATAAAAGAAAACTGGATAAAACCAAAGGACAAAAAATAATGCGCGGCATATACTGCAAATGAGAAAACATCGGGAGTGATGATCATGAAAATTGTTTTAGCCGGCGGCGGGACTGCAGGTCATGTTACGCCGAATATTGCCCTTATTCCTGTGCTGCGCTCTATGGGCTTTACTCAGATAGACTATATCGGCACAAACGGAATAGAGAAAAACTTAATTCAGCAAGAAGGAATCCCGTTTCATGAAATTCCTGCTGGAAAACTTCGACGCTATTTAGATATGCAAAATGTAAAAGATATTGGCCGTATATTACAGGGCACACACCAGGCAAAAAAGATTTTACGCCAGCTAAAACCGGATATTGTATTTAGTAAAGGCGGCTTTGCATCCTGTCCGGTGGTATGGGCTGCCAAACAACTGCAAATTCCCATTGTTTTGCACGAATCGGACATAACCCCTGGGCTTGCAAACAAGCTTTGCCTGCCTTTTGCAGATAAAATTTGCTACGCGTTTCCGGAAACCAAAACGCACCTTCCTGCAAGCAAGGCGATTTATACCGGCATTCCCATTCGCCCTGCCTTCTTTGCCGGCAGTAAAAATAAAGGCCTGAATTTCTGCGGATTTGACGGGCAAAAGCCGGTACTTACTATTATCGGCGGCAGCCAGGGCTCACAGTACTTAAACGAAACGGTTGTCTTCAGCCTGAATAAACTGCTGAAAACGTTTGATATCTGCCATATCTGCGGGAAAGGCAATATAAACCATGAGCTTTTAAATATTCGCGGATACGCACAGTTTGAATACATTCATGACCCTCTGCCGGATGTTATGCAGGCAACCGATTTGTTCGTATCCCGTGCGGGCGCAACTACCATATTTGAATTTTTGGCGCTGCATAAACCCGCCGTTTTAATTCCTCTTTCAAGAGGAAGCCGCGGTGATCAGATTTTAAACGCCGCTTCCTTTGAAAAGCAGGGTTACGCTAAAAAATTAGAGGAAAAAGATCTTACCGAAAATACTTTTTTAAACGCAATCGAACAAGTATATCGCAATCGGGATCAGTATATACAAAATTGTCAGAAAGCGGTTGTCGCAGACAGCGCGCAAACCATAGCGAAAATAATTTACAGTCTTGCTTCTGCGTAAAGCAGATGCTGGCTGTTTATTACAAATTATAAGTAACGGAGAACATTATGTATCTTATTGCAGGACTTGGCAATCCCGGAAAACAATATTTTGCAACACGGCATAATATTGGCTTTTCCGCGATCGACTACATCTCACAAAAACAAAATATTAAAGTTACAAAAATCAAACATAAAGGTCTGATAGGCGAAGGCGAAATTTGCGGTCAAAAAGTTATTTTGCTCAAACCCCAGACTTATATGAATTTAAGCGGCGAATCAGTAAAAGAAGCTGCTTCCTGGTATAAAATACCCAATGAGAATATAATTATAATATACGACGATATTTCTCTTCCTGTCGGCAAACTACGCATCCGAACCAAAGGCAGCGCGGGAGGTCATAATGGAATCAAGTCCATTATCGCGCATCTAAATTCCGATGTATTCGGCAGAATGAAAATCGGCGTCGGTTCTCCAAACGAAGATGTCGATTTGGCAAATCATGTTTTAGGCCGCATTTCCAAAGAGGAAGAAGTTGTTTTATTCGAAGTGTTAGGCAAAGTATGCTGTGCTGTATCAGAATATATTTCTGCAGGCCCACAGAGTGCTATGAATCAATTTAATGGATAGATTATTTAAGAATGAATAACGGTTATTTAAAATTACTGCAGGAACAAGAGGCTTATCAGTCTGTATGCGCCTGCTTAAAAAAGAACATATCCCCAATAAAAATTACAGGGACGGCCGAGTCGCAAAAGCTACACTTGGCCTATTCTTTATGCCGTGATTTTGAAAAAAGCATGGTATATATAACGCCCGATCCTTTAACAGCGCGTATGGCTTTAGAAGACCTGAAATTTTTTGCGGGAGAAGAAAACGCTTACCTTTTCCCCAAAAAAGAACAAATTTTTTACCGAATTGAAGCAAAGAGCAGTGAAAATACAGCCAAACGCGTTTCGGTTCTCAACCGTATGCTAAAAAGCGAAAACTATTTTATAATAACAACCATAGAGGCGTTTTGTCAGAAAATCATTTCTAAAACAGCTTTTGAAAATCGCAGACTTTATCTGAAAATCGGGCAAATATATACAATCGCGGATCTTGAAAATAAGCTTGTGCGGATGGGCTATAAGCATGAATATACAGTTGAAGCGCCCGGACAGTTTGCGGTACGCGGCGGCATTTTGGATATTTTCCCGCAAAACACGCTGAATCCGTACCGCGTGGAATTTTTCGATGAAGAAATTGACACCATTCGCTTATTTGATGTAGGATCTCAGCTTTCGATAGAATCCTGCAAAGAGCTGCAAATCTCTCCCGCAAATGAGGAATTTACAGAACCTACTTCTACATTTGCAGACTTCTGTGAAAATTGTTTCTTTTTTTTAGAAGAGCCGCATCATCTGCACGCAGCATATGAAAAAGCAGTTTCGGATCTTTCAGATAATCTTAAGGCAGCAAAGGAAAATGCGCTTTTTAAGGAAAAGGAGCAACTTTGCGTCAGCACCTATTTAGAGGCCTATACGACGGCTCTTAAAAAAACCTATAAACAAGGTGCCATTGCTTTATCTAATCTCTCGCTTGCCGCTAAAGAATTTTATCCAAAGGAAATTCTATCTTATACAACCAAATCTTCCGCATCTTATAACGGAAACTTAGCCTTATTATTAGAGGACATTGCTTACTATGCTTCCCAAAAATACAGAATTGTACTGCCATGCGGTTCAGAATCGAAAGCAAAGCATTTGCAATCGGAACTGCAATCTAATAATCTTCCATCTCTTTGGACAGAAGATTTAAAAGAACTGCCCAAACGCGGAATGGTTACACTGGTCAAAGGCACTTTGCAGCGCGGATTTGAATATCCGATAACCGCTTCTGTATTTTTAGCAGACAAAATTTTTGCAGGCGAATCACAGAAAAAAACTGCACTGCGCAAAAAAGCAAGCTCCATACGAAATATTTCAGACATCAAGGAAGGCGATTATGTTGTTCACCAAAGCCATGGCATTGGTGTTTACAGCGGTATTGAACGTATTACGGTAGAAGGCATTACCAAAGACTATCTAAAGGTAAAATACCAGGGAACAGACGTTTTATATGTGCCTGTAAACCAACTGAATCTGATTAACAAATACATCGGATCTACCGAACACATTAAAGTAAATAAGTTGGGCGGTCAGGAATGGAACCGAACAAAAAACAAGGCGAAGGCAGCCGTTGCAACTATTGCAAAAGAATTGGTTCAACTATATGCTGCACGCGATAACGTTCAAGGTTTTACCTTTTCTGCCGACACCCCCTGGCAAAAAGAATTTGAAGATACTTTTCTGTATGAAGAAACCAGCGACCAGCTCACCGCAATTGCAGACGTAAAAAAAGATATGGAAAGCGCAAAACCCATGGATCGTCTGATCTGCGGAGACGTTGGATACGGCAAAACCGAAATTGCTTTGCGTTCAGCGTTTAAAGCCATGATGGACGGCAAACAGGTTGCTTATCTTGTACCAACTACTTTGCTTGCCAAACAGCATTATGAAAATTTTGTGCAAAGAATGCAGAATTATCCTCTGAAAATCGAAATGCTTTCCCGTTTCCGAACAAAAAAGCAACAAGAAGAAACCGTTCGGCATTTAAAAAACGGAACCTGTGACATGGTCATAGGGACGCACCGCCTTCTGCAGGAAGATATTGGTTTTAAGGACTTGGGGCTTTTAGTCATTGATGAAGAACAGCGTTTTGGTGTCGCGCACAAAGAAAAAATCAAAACACTGAAAAACAATGTAGACGTTCTGACACTAACCGCCACCCCCATCCCAAGAACCCTAAAAATGGCAATGTCAGGGCTCAGGGATATGAGTATATTAAATGAGCCGCCGCAAAACCGACATCCCATTCAGACCTATGTGGTAGAATTCAGTCCGGATGTGATTATAAATGCTATTCGACGCGAAATAAAACGAAATGGACAGGTTTACTACCTTTATAACCGGGTAGAATCTATTGACAGCTTCGCCGCAAAAATTAAAAAACTTGTTCCCGAAGCAAGAATCGCAATTGCACATGGCAGGATGTCGCAAATACAGATGGAAAATATTATGCTGAAAGTGATTGCAGGAGATATTGACGTCTTGATTTGCACCACAATCATTGAAACGGGACTGGATATTCCAAATGTAAATACCATTATCGTTGAGGATGCCGACCGTTTCGGACTTGCACAGTTACATCAGATTCGTGGACGCGTAGGTCGTTCCTCACGCCTTGCCTATGCCTATTTTACAATAAAAAAGGATAAAGTTTTAGATGCAGTTGCGGAAAAAAGATTAAAAGCCATTAAAGAATACACCGAGTTTGGCTCAGGATTCCGTCTTGCGATGAAAGACTTAGAAATCAGAGGCGCAGGGAGTCTTTTGGGAAATAAACAACACGGACACATTGAACAAATCGGCTACGAACTATATTGCAGATTGCTCGAAACGGCTGTACGCCAGCTGAAAAATCATGAAGAGATTATGGAAGAACTTCCCATTACCATTGATTTGCGCCAAGACAGCTATATTCCTGAAAGCTATATTCAAGATGCCGACACGCGAATTGATGTATACAAAACCATTTCTCAAATTGAAACAGAAAAAGATGCGCAAACCATTATTGCGGAATTGATTGATCGCTTTGGTGAACCGCCCAAAGTAATGGAAAGTTTAATCGACGCTGTTTTAATCCGGAATATAGCAAAATCGCTTGGTGTTACGGATGTCACACAGACCAAAACCGAACTGGTTCTTACCCTTTCTGCGGCTTCTCCGATTGAGCAAATCGTACATTATGTGAGTGATAACAAAAATGATTTTGTACTCCGCGCATCTAAAACAACTTGTCTGATCTATAAGTTTAATAAGACTACCATCAATCAAAGCAGGAATATTAAAATTATATTACAATTGCTAAAACGATTGAAAAACGCATGTGAGTAGTATATAATAAGCATAGGAAATTTATTATTCCCTTCAAAACGAACTAACCACAAAAGCATAAGGATTGCTTTATTGTCAAAAACAGAACACCCATTTAAAACAATTTCTTTCATGGTTCTATATTAAACAAGCGTTCCGGGGAGGATTTACCTATGAAAAAAGTCATAACAGTATTTGTTGTGCTAAGTCTTATAGTCACTTGCTTCGGTTGTGAAAAAGCATCCGACGACCGTATTGTGGGCACAATACAGAATGAAAATATTTATTTTTGGGAGTTTAGCTTTTTCTTAGACAGTGTGAAAACAGAACTTCTTAACCAGGCACAGATATCTTCTGATGAAGAAATTTCAGAGTTTTGGAAAAATTCCGAAATTGATGGCGTTCCTGCGTCAGATGTTGCCATAAATAAAGCTTTTGAACAAACGGTTTTGTTTAAAACCAAAGTTTTGCTCGCAAAGCAAAACGGTGAAACAATCACCCCTGATATGCAAAAAGAAATTAACAAGCAAATCGCAGAAACGAAACAGTCTGTTGGCGGAGAAAGTGACTTTAAAGAAACCCTTAAATCTATCGGTATAAATGAAAGCAACTATACCGAACTAATGGAAAATACGTTTCTCGTAAACAGTTATTTTGCAAAATTAGTGGAGAATCAAACTATTTATATCTCGGACGAAGATATACAGGCGTATTACAATGCACATGAAAAAGAATACCGAACATCTGTGACTGCAAAACATATTTTATTTTCTATTTTAGATGAAAATCAGAATCCAAAGTCACAGACAGAACAGGAACAAGCAAAACAAACAGCGCAATCTGTCTATACACAAATCATGGACGGAACCTTAACCTTCGACCAGGCAATGGCAGATTATTCTGAAGATCCTGGCTTGCAGCAAAATCCAAATGGATATATTTTTGGGAAAGGTGAAATGACTGAAATTTTTGAAACAACCGCCTTTAACTTAGACATCGGACAGATTTCAAAACCTGTTCTTTCGGAATATGGATGGCATATTATACAGCTTACACAGGCACAAACAACTCCGCTTGAAGATGTAAAAGACAATATCTTTTCTCTCCTCGCCTCTGAAGCTTTTGACAGCTATGTAAAAGATGCAGGTAAAAATTATCAGGTTACCCGACAAGACTCTGTACTGCGCACCATCTCATTATAACGTATTTTCTGCAGTTCATTTCACACGGCTAATAAAAAAACGAGGAAGGAGAAACCATATGGAAAAGCAAGTATTGTTTGATGAGGATTATCAGGCAATGCAAGAAATGCATCATCTGTATAATTCCGCACTCAAGCAGCTTCAAATTAAATTTGAAGTTTTAAATGATGAATTTAACGTAAAGTATGCTAGAAGCCCCATTCACCATGTTGAAAGCCGATTAAAATCTACACCAAGTATTATTAAAAAACTAGATAAGCTCAATTGCGAAATCAGTATTGCTGCTGCTAAAAAATATATAAACGACTTAGCAGGTATCCGCGTTGTGTGCTGCTACGTAGACGATGTGTATAGTGTCGCAGATATGCTGCTTCGGCAAAGCGATATCAAACTTCTGAAAAAACACGATTATATTAAACAACCGAATTATAATGGATACCGCAGCCTCCATCTTGACATTGAAATTCCGATATATCTGTCTGACCGCACCGAATATGTTTGCGCCGAAGTACAGCTGCGAACTGTTGCTATGGACTTTTGGGCAAGCTTAGAACATCATCTGCGCTATAAGTCAAATAAAAACATTCCATCCGACTTATGCAGCGAAATGTTAGACTGTGCAAATGAAATTGCAAAAATAGATATAAAAATGCAGGAAATATATAAGAAAATACAGAAAATATAAATTTATTCCTCATAAAAAAAGCCTATTGCTTTATGCAATAAGCTTTTTCTTTAATGCAAGTAATTTTCAATAAATTATTTTACCATGCTTGCTACTTCTGCTGCAAAGTCATCTTCTTTTTTTGCAAGACCTTCACCCTTCTCAAAGCGAACATAATTGATTATTTTAACGCCTTTAGAAGAAAGATAAGCTTCCACTTTCAGATCATTGTTTTTAACAAATTCTTGCTGCAATAAACAATTTTGTTCAAAGAATTTGTTTAACTTTCCGGTAACCATTTTTTCCAAAATGTTCTCAGGTTTATTTGCATTTTTAGGATCTTCTTTCATTTGTGCTAAAATGATTCCTTTTTCATGCTCCACATCCGCTGCCGGAACGGTTTCTTTTGAAAGATAAAGCGGATTGATTGCAGCTACCTGCATTGCAACATCTCTTGCAGCTTCATATTTTTCGTCTGTATCTAAAGCGTTTTCCGCTTCAACCAGAACACCGATTCTGCCTGCTGCATGCAAATAAGTGCAAACATTGCCCTCTACTCTTGCGAAACGTCTGATATTCATATTTTCCCCGATTTTTGCAATTAAAGCGGTTAATTTATCACCAATCGTTTCTCCGCCAACAGCTGTTGCTTTTAATGCGTCAACGTCTGCGGGATTTGTATCCGCAACTGTTTTTGCTACCAAATCAACAAAATCTAAAAATTCGCTGTTTTTTGCTACGAAATCTGTTTCAGAGTTTACTTCAACTAAAACAGCAATCTTTTTATCATCGGTCATATAAGTTTTAACAATACCTTCCGATGCAATTCTGCCAGCCTTTTTCGCTGCTGTTGCCAAACCTTTTTCACGAAGGAACTCTACTGCCTGATCCATATCGCCGTCTGTTTGTGTCAGCGCTTTTTTGCAGTCCATCATACCGCAGCCTGTCATTTCTCTTAATTTCATAACATCTTTTGCAGTAAATGCCATAATTTCATTACCTCCCGTAAATTTTATGCCTGCTGTACATCTTCAGCAGCATCTTCCTCTACAGCTGCTTCCGCAAAGGATTCTCCCTGTCTGCCTTCTAAAATAGCATTTGAAATGGTAGATGCAATCAATTTAACTGCACGAATTGCATCATCGTTACCAGGAATCGGATAATCCACTTCTTCCGGATCGCAGTTTGTATCAACAATTGCAACAATCGGGATATTCAGTTTATGTGCTTCCAGTACAGCAATTTTCTCTTTTTTCGGGTCAACGATAAACATGCAAGCCGGGATATCTTTCATTTCTTTGATACCGCCAAGATATTTTTCCAGCTTTGCTTCTTCATTTTTCAGATTGATAACTTCTTTTTTCGGAAGAATGTTAAAAATTCCATCTTCTTCCATTTTATAGAGTTGTTTTAATCTCTCGATTCTTTTCTTGATTGTTCCGAAATTCGTCAGCATACCGCCAAGCCATCTTGCGTTTACATAATACATGCCAACTCTTTCTGCTTCTTCTTTAATAGAATCCTGCGCCTGTTTTTTTGTACCAACAAATAAAACTTCGCCGCCATTTGCCGCAACGTCACGTACAAAAGCATACGCTTCTTCAATTTTTTTAACGGTTTTCTGCAAATCAATAATGTAGATACCGTTTCTTTCTGCAAAGATATACTCTGCCATTTTCGGGTTCCATCTTCTGGTTTGATGACCAAAGTGAACGCCTGCTTCCAGCAATTGTTTCATAGAAATAACTGCCATTTTCAACACCTCCATTGGTTTTTAATAAATTTCCTCCGCTTACTTTCAAGCCGAAACAGCAACCGAAAACCCGGCACCCGCTGCACCGTAAATAAGCGTGCGTATTTTTACCGCCATGATAGTATATCAAAAAATCCGCAAAAATGCAAGTGTTTTTTTAATTTTTTTATTTATTTCTTATTTAATAATTATTTTTTATAGAAAATTTCCGCAAAGATGCATTTTTGTATTCAATGATTTAATTTCAACAGCCGTTTGCATTTTGTTATTTTTTGTGGTATAATAAATTTTAATAGAACTTACGAGAAGGAGGCAGGTATATGGCACACATTTCCTCCCCGACACAAATACGAGAGATCATGCAAAAGCATCAGTTGACTTTTCACAAAGGTCTTGGTCAAAACTTCCTGTTTGATGCTTTTTTCCTAAATAAAATTGTTGAAAGCGCAGAACTAACAAAGGAAGATATCGTATTAGAGGTCGGACCAGGGTTAGGCGTATTAACTACCCGGCTTGCCGAGCGCGCAGGACATGTTATTGCCGTTGAAATCGATCAGAATATTATTCCTGCTTTAAAAGAAATTACCGCAGATTACACCAACGTTGACATTATCCACAAGGACATTTTAAAAACAAACTTGGCGGAAATTTTACCCAACGCACAATCCGTTAAAGTGGTTGCAAATCTTCCCTATTATATCACCTCTCCTATTATTATGAAACTATTAACAGAAGGAAAATCAATTTCTTCCATTGTTATTATGATTCAAAAAGAGGTTGCAAATCGTATTGTAGCAGTTCCGGGTACAAAAGATTATGGGGTTTTATCTATTGCTGTTCAATATTATGCGCAGCCGGAAAAGAAACTACTCGTGCCGGCAGGCGCGTTTATTCCGGCGCCTAAAGTTGACTCTACCGTTTTGCATTTAGCGGTACCGAATGTGCCGCGCTACACACCGCAGGATGAATCTCTTTTCTTTAAAACAGTAAAAGCCGCTTTTGGTCAGCGTCGCAAAACCTTAGTCAACGCACTTTCCTCTGCATTTTCAGAAATAAGTAAAAATGAGCTATGCGAGATAATGAAGCAATGCGGTCTAAAGGAAAATTGCAGAGGCGAAACACTCTCTATAGATGATTTTATAAAAATTTCTAACTTTTTTTGTGAAAAAAAGAGGAAATAAAAAGATTATATCGAATATTATATGAATAAGGGAAAAATTTTGTATTTCCTTAATTTGTCTGTTAAATCCATTTGGATTTTCATTACTATCGCTTAATATAATTAAGCAAAAAGGAGGAATTGTATATGACAAATAATAAAACAGTGTTAAGCTGGCTGAAAGAAATGACTGACATGACAACACCTGATAAAGTTGTTTGGATTGACGGTTCAGAAGTTCAGCTTGAAGCATTAAGAGCAGAAGCCGTTGCAACAGGTGAAATGATTAAATTAAACCAGGATTTACTCCCCGGCTGTTATTATCATAGAACAGCAGAAAATGATGTTGCGCGTGTAGAAGACAGAACTTTTATCTGCACACCTACCAAAGAAGAAGCAGGTCCAACCAACAACTGGATGGCACCAGATGAAATGTATGCAAAATTAAAAGCGCTTTATCAGGGTTCTATGAAGGGCAGAACCATGTATGTTATCCCCTATTCCATGGGTCCTGTTGGTTCACCTTTCTCTAAAATCGGTATCGAACTTACAGACAGTATTTACGTTGTTTTAAACATGGCAATTATGACCAGAATCGGTCAAGCTGTAATGGATCAGCTCGGCGACGATCCTGATTTCGTTAAATGCTTACATGCAAAGAAAGATGTAAATCCCGACGATCGTTACATTGTACAGTTCCCGCAAGACAAAACCATTTGGTCTATCAACTCTGCTTATGGCGGAAACGTTCTCCTCGGCAAAAAATGCTTTGCTCTGAGAATTGCTTCTTACTTAGGTATGAAAGAAGGCTGGATGGCAGAGCATATGTTGATTTTAGGCCTGGAAAATCCGCAGGGTGAAGTAAAATACATATGCGCAGCATTCCCGTCCGCTTGCGGCAAAACCAACCTGGCAATGCTTATTCCGCCCGAATATCTGAAGAAAAAAGGATATAAAGTTTGGACAGTGGGCGATGACATTGCATGGCTCAGAATCGGTCCGGACGGACGCCTTTACGCAATCAATCCGGAAGCCGGATTCTTTGGTGTTGCACCCGGAACCAGTGAAAAAACGAATTACAACGCATTAGCCGCAACTAAGAAGAACACCATTTTTACCAACGTTGCAATCAATAATGACAATAACACCGTTTGGTGGGAAGGCTTAGATAAGAATCCGCCCGAAAACGCAACCGAATGGAAAGGCACTGTTGTTAACGGTAAAGAATACACTGCTGCCGGCAATAAGCTTGCGCATCCAAATTCCCGCTTTACTGCACCGGCTGTTAACTGCCCCTGCATTTCTAAAGAATTTGAAAATCCGCAAGGCGTTCCGATTTCTGCAATTGTATTTGGCGGAAGAAGAGCTAAGACCGCTCCGCTGGTTTACCAGGCAAGAGACTGGGAGCATGGTGTTTTCGTTGGTGCAACTATGGCATCTGAAACAACCGCTGCCGCTGCAGGCGCTGTAGGCGTTGTACGCCGCGATCCTATGGCTATGAAACCTTTCGCAGGCTATAATATGGCAGATTACTTTGGTCATTGGTTAGAAATGGGTGCAAAAATGGATCCTGAAAAAGCACCGAAAATTTTCCATGTTAACTGGTTCAGACAGGATGAGGAAGGAAACTTCATGTGGCCTGGTTTCGGCGAAAACATGCGTGTTCTGCTTTGGATCTTAGACAGATGTGAAGGAAAAGCAGAAGCAGTTGACAGTCCGATCGGCTACCTGCCTAAGAGCATTGACACAACCGATTTGGATATTGATCCCGCTGTTTTGAAAGAACTTCTCAGCGTAGATAAAAAAGTTTGGTTGGAAGATGTTGAAAACCAGAAAGAGTATTTTGCTCAATTCGGCGACAGACTTCCGAAGGCTATCAAAGATCAGCTTGCAAAATTAGAGGCAAATTTAAAATAAAATAAACAACAAAAAACTGCACGTTTACAAACGTGCAGTTTTTTGTTTGGTTTATATCTACGTTTCGTAGATATATTTCTCTAATATGTTTTAAAATTATTCAAGAACGTAGATTTACTTTTCGTCTGATTACATGTATAATAAACTATAGAAAAGGAAGGGATGCGGTATGAACCCGACAAATTTTGGGAAAACACTTTTGAAACTGCGCAAAAAACAGCATTTAACGCAAGCGGAACTTGCAGCTAAACTCAAT
>CALXJH010000143.1 GCA_944388555.1 uncultured Clostridia bacterium | reverse complement strand
GCCGATGTGCCAACATGGCAAAGCACAGATGCCTGGAGCTACGGAGAAACACCAAAAACAGAAGCTGAATTTATTGACCGATATAAACGGCTCACCGAATCGATTTTGCAAAACGACCAGATGCTCGGTTTCTGCTACACCCAACTTTATGATGTGGAACAGGAAGTCAACGGCCTGCTGACTTATGACCGAATTTTTAAGTTCAACCCACAAATATTTAAAGAAATCAACAGTCAAAAAGCGGCTATTGAGGAAGATTAAACAAACATACGCTATTAACGCAATTATTTTCCGGCATTTTAAAAGAGCGACTTTATTGAAAGCCGCTCTTTTTTCATTTTCTTATATAGAAATGGTGTTTTGATATTTGGTTCGCAAAGAATTGTCCAGCTCGCCAATATGTTCTAACGAATGTCCTGTTCCAATGGCAACACAGGAAATTGCATCTGCTGCAACTTCCACTTTAATGCCTGTTTCACGCTGCAAAAGCTTGTCCAAACCATAAATCAAACTTCCGCCGCCCGTTAGGGTAATGCCGCGCGTGCTGATATCGCCAATCAGTTCAGGCGGTGTATTTTCCATTACCGTGTGAATGGCCTCACAGATTCTGGAAACCGGTTCTTCAAACGCCTCAAACGTTTCCTCAGAAGAAATAGTGATGGTTTGCGGCAGTCCGGAAACCAAACTTCTGCCTTTGACCGTACAGCTGATGGTTTCATCCCGGAAATACACGCTGCCGACCTGTTTTTTAATTTCTTCCGCGGTGCGGTCGCCGATGGCAATATTATATTTTTTACGCAGATATTTAATCAATGCCTCGTCAAATTTATCACCGGCAATCTTAATGGATTCGCTGGTAACAATCCCGCCGAGGGAAATGACTGCAATATCGGTGGTGCCGCCGCCGATATCTACAATCATAGATCCGTAAGGCTTTGCAATATCAATGCCAGCCCCGATCGCGGCGGCAATGGGTTCTTCAATAATATGCACACTGCGCGCACCGGCATGCATGGTTGCGTCGATAACGGCGCGCTGTTCCACCTCGGTTACACCGCTTGGCACGCAGACAATCACGCGGGGTTTAAACAGTTTAGAGGTGTTGACTTTGCCGATAAAATATTTGAGCATTTTTTCGGTAGACTCGTAATCGGAAATTACGCCGTCTTTGAGCGGTTTGATGGCGACAATGCTACCCGGTGTTCTTCCGATCATTTCCTGCGCTTCCATGCCCACTTTCATGACTTTTCCGTTATTTTTATCAATCGCAACGACCGAAGGCTCGCGAATGACAATACCTTTATCCTTTACATAAACAAGCACCGAAGCCGTGCCTAAATCGATACCGATATCCGTTCCAAAGCTGAGCAATTTTTTAAAAAAATCGAACATGTTCCGCTTCACTCCTTAAAATGGTGGTTCTGTTTGTCTATTATACATGAAAAGGCGGAAAAAATCAATTGTTTTTTGAAAATTATTGCTTTGGCGGATAAAAAGTGATATAATAAAAGTAATTTTAGTATAGCTACCCGCAAAACGAATAGAACGCAAGAAGGATGGTGACACCATGCAATACGCAGCAATTAAAGAGCAGGTGCAAACGCTTGCCAAAGACAAACCCGTCACACTGGTTTGCGTGAGCAAATACCGTACGGTAGAGGAAATACGTGCGGTTTACGCACAGGGACAGCGGGATTTCGGTGAAAACAAGGTACAGGACTTAATTGCAAAAGCGGCGGTTTTGCCGCAGGATATCCGCTGGCATCTGCTGGGACATCTGCAGACCAATAAGGTCAAGGCAGTGATTGATAAAACGACGCTGATTCATTCGCTGGACAGCCTGCATCTGGCGCAGGAGATACAAAAGCAGGCAGAACGCAAAAACCTAATTGTAAAATGCCTGGTACAAGTCAATTCCACCGGCATACCCGACCGTTACGGCGTAGATTATAAGGATGTAAACGGGTTTATAACCGCTGTTTCAGACATGCCGAATATAGAGCTTTGCGGCATGATGGGCATGGCGCCGCAGGGCGAGGATCCTACCCCTTACTTTGAAGCGCTGCATCGGGCTTACACAGAGTCGCCGCTCAATGGCAAAATTTTGTCCATGGGCATGAGCGGAGATTTTAAACAGGCGATCGCCTGCGGCTCGACCATGGTGCGGATTGGCAGAATCATTTTTGAATAAGTGCAGAAAAAGGAGTTAAGCGCATGAAATATATTGTTTTTTTAGGGGATGGCATGGCAGACTACCCCAATGACGAGCTGAACGGGAAAACGCCGCTGGAGCTGGCAAACAAACCGCATATGGATTATTTTGGACAGCACGGCTTATGCGGCATGGCAAAAACGGTGCCGGACGGCATGAAACCGGGCAGTGACACCGCCAATCTTTCAGTCATGGGCTATGCGCCGGAGCGGTATTATACGGGAAGATCCCCGCTGGAAGCGGTTTCGGCGGGCGTACCGCTGGAAGATACCGATATCACTTTCCGCGCCAACCTTGTCACCCTTTCGGACGCACCTGCCTACGCGGATAAAACCATGATTGACTATAGTGCAGATGAAATTACAACCGAAGAAGCGGCAGTTTTGATTGAGGATCTGGCAAAAGAGCTGGATACCGATTGTTTAAAGCTGTACCCTGGCTTTTCCTACCGGCATATTCTGGTGTGGAAAAACGGAAATCTAAATTTTAACTTAACACCTCCGCACGATATTTCAGACAAAGTTGTCGGCGCATATTTACCAAAAGGGGATAACGCAGATGTTCTGCAGGCGCTTATGGAGAAAAGCTACCAGATTTTAAAAGATCATCCCATTAATCAGAAAAGAAAGGCGCGGAATCTGCGGCCGGCAAACAGTCTTTGGATATGGGGAGAAGGCAAGAAAGCTGTACTGCCGCCGTTTGAAAGCGTATACGGCGTAAAAGGGGCGGTGGTTTCGGCGGTAGACTTAATCAAAGGCATCGGCCTTTCAGCAGGCATGACCTGTCCGGATATTCCCGGTGCGACAGGAAATATCCATACCAATTTTGAAGGCAAAGCACAAAAAGCGATCGAACTACTGAAAACACACGATTTTCTGTATATACATATAGAAGCGCCGGACGAATGCGGACACCGGCATGAAATAGAAAACAAGATTCTTGCCATTGAGCGGATTGACGAAAAAATCATTGCGCCGGTGATTGCCTGCTTAAAGGCGGCAAACGAACCTTTCCGGCTTTTGATTATGCCGGATCACCCCACCCCGCTTTCGCTTAGGACGCATGTTGCCGATCCCGTTCCGTTTATTTTATATGACAGCACCAAAGATTTGCCGGGCGTTTCGTGCTACACCGAAAAAAACTGTGCGCAAACCGGCGTATATATAGAGAAAGCCTCCGACCTGATGGGACACCTGATCCGGGACACTTTATAAAACCCAACCGTCCTTTTTGAGGTGCGCAAACAAATTCGATTCGATGATTTTATGCGGATAAAAAAAGATATTGCTACAAAAAAAGATAGAAAAGAAAGGATGATTTGTTATGAAAAAGCGGCTTTGTATGGCAATCGCGCTGCTGCTGTGTTTTTGCAGTATGTTTACGGTGCAGGCCGCCGCATTCAGCGACACAGAAGGACATTGGGCAGAAGCCAGCATACAAAAATGGGCAGATAAAGGCGTGATATCCGGCTATCCGGACGGAACGTTTCAGCCCGAAAAGCCGGTAACCCGCGCAGAATTTGCAAAAATCATTACGCTGGCATTTGATCTTGCGCCAATTGATTTGACCGGCGCTTATACCGATTTAGACGCAGAGGCGTGGTATTATCCTTATGTAGAATGCGCCGCGTCTTACATTCCCAATTACGCACCGCCCATACGTTACTCAACCGACGAGCCGTATACTCTAAACCGCAGTGGTTTTCTGCCGGATGAAGACATCATCCGCATACACGCAGCCGAAGCGCTGGTACGGCTGAAGATGGAAAAAGAGCAGTTAGATCTCGCTTTACCGCCGATACAGGAAATTCAAGGCACGCTTCAGGACATGTACAAAGACGGCGAATATGAGCAGCTCTACATCATGCACGGCGCAGTTCCAAAGAATGTGGAGCGTGTGGATACGTATACGTATCTTGCGACCGAACTGAATATCATGGAAGGGTATCCGGACGGCTATTTCGGCCCGCTCATGCCGGTTTCCCGCGCCTATCTTTTAACCATGATTGACCAGATTTTAGGAGAGTAATGGGATAAAAGTAAAATTTACACTTGACATTCAAATGTTTTTCGTGTATAATTATATAGCTTATGATAAAGCAAATCCTTACGCATAAAAGGCTTTATGCGTCAAACGTCCAGAAGGAGGTGTAAAAAAGATGGTAAAAACAAACAAATACGAAACCATATTCATCGCCGATGTAACCAAAGGCGAAGAAGCAGTCAATGCTTTGGTTGAAAAGTTTACCTCTTTGATTTCTTCAGCAGGTGAAATTACAAAGGTAGATACCTGGGGTAAAAGAAGACTTGCTTATGAAATCGATGATTTAAACGAAGGTTACTATGTATTGGTTGAATTTACAGCCAGTCCGGAATTTCCGGCGGAATTGAACAGACAATTCAAGATCACAGACGGCATACTGCGCTATCTGGTTATCCGCCAGGAAGACTAATTCGTCCAGAGAGGAACGGAAGAGATGTTAAATAAAGTAATATTGATGGGTCGCCTCACCCGGGATCCGGAACTAAAATACACCCCGTCCAATCACGCGGCGGTTGTCAGCTTCACGCTGGCAGTAGAGCGCAATTTTGCGCGGGCCGGCGAACAAAGAGCGACAGATTTTATCAATTGCGTAGCATGGCGGAATCAGGCTGATTTTTTAGCAAAGTACTTTGTAAAAGGTCAGTTATTGGCGCTTTCCGGAAGCATCCAGACCAGAACGTACGATGACAAAGACGGAAAACGCGTATATGTAACCGAAGTGGTTGCGGATGAGATTCATTTTGCAGACCGTAAAATGGATGGAGCGCCGGCAGGCCCGGCAGTTACCACAACGCCCGGCCGTCAGCAGACAACACCCGCACCTACAGCGCAGCAAGCGCCTGCAGCGGATGATGATTTTGTTCTTCTTCCTGATGATGACGAATTACCCTTTTAACCAAAAATAACCAAGGAGGTGTACTGCAATGGCAGAAAGAGAAAATGTAAGAGAACGCGCACCCAGAGCCAGAAGACCGAAGAAAAAGGTATGTCAGTTCTGTGTAGACAAAGTGCAAAGTATTGATTATAAAGATACCGCTAAATTGAGAAGATTTGTTTCCGAACGTTCCAAAATTCTTCCCAGAAGAATTACCGGAACCTGTGCAAAACATCAGCGTCAGCTGACAGAAGCAATCAAAAGAGCAAGACACTTGGCTCTGCTTCCCTATTCCAGCGATTGATTTGAATGAAAAGCCGCAGAAACTTGCGGCTTTTTTCTTTTGCGCAAAAAACGCTCTTAACAAAACATTTATCTATATTGCCGCTCATAGCCAAAAACTTTCCTGTCATGCGCTTTCCACCCTACCGCAAAACAATTTCTTTCTTTTTTCATCCGGGTTTTAACAGCTCCCCGCCAAACTCTTCCTGCCATTTACTACTGCCCCGCCACTAAACAGTTTTCTATCTTTTTTCATTCAGGTTTTAATAGCTCCCCGCCAAATCCTTCCTGCTATTCGCTTACCACCCTACCGCAAAACAGTTTTCTATTTTTATCATCCAGGTTTTTGCGGTTCACGCCCAAAACTTTCCTACCATTTACTACTGCCCCGTCACAAAACAATTTTCTATTTTTATCATCTAGGTTTTTGCGGTTCACGCCCAAAACCTTCCTGCCATTTACTACTGCCCCGTCACAAAACAATTTTCTATTTTTTATGCTCCGGGTTTTCTCCTGTTCAAATATCATTTTAGACGAAAGAAAGTCTTTTCCGCGCCGAAAAACACCCAAATAAAAAACGCCGGGCACGTATGGGTTGTGTTCTTAAGGATATTAAAAGACCGTGAACATTTTTGTTCATGGTCTTTTAATATTGTAAAGGGTTTGTTTGCTTTTTATTTCTCCATTTTGAAGGTGATAAACCAGTTTCCTTATAAAACAACTTGTAAAAATGAGAATAGTCATTAAATCCACTTTTTAAGGATATACTTTCCAACGTGTCAGAGGTCACTTCCAGTAAATATTTTGCATTATTGATTTTTAAATTATTTATATATTGAATCGGTGTTACCCCAAATTCTTTTTTAAAGATATTGATAATATAGTTTTTGCTAAAATAGAATTCTTTACAAATTTTTCCTAAAGATATTTCATTTAAGTTTTCATTGCATAGGAATGCAGCGATTTTATCTGCAATGGTTTCCGACTTTTCCTGTTGCTGTAAGGACAATAACAATTCGTAAAAAACGGCAGTTTTTTTAACTAATGAACTTTCTGTATGAGATAATTTATCAAGTTCTTTCATTAAAAACTTTGCTCTTGGATAGTCATATGTTCCCTTAAAAGGTAAAACTGAGTCGTTATCCGCCCACTCAGAAAGAAAATGAACATATAAATATTTTGGAGAATCACTTGCTGTTTCTCCGCTTTGAAATGTATTGCTTTTTTGTATATGGTATTCTCCGGGGTGTATCTCGTAGCAAACATTGTCTTCGGTAAAACGCAAAATACCTTCAAAGACCATCAATAATACATTGTCTTTACAAAAACGCGTAATATGACGCTCACCCTCTGAAAAATATCTCAACGAAGAATGTAGAAATGTAATAGGCTTGTTCAAATTAATTCCCTTCATAAAACCACCTATATGTATTATACTTATATAGTGTGATATTGTCAATGTTTTATTGGAAATTATCAATTTTAATCAGATATTTACTGTGATATAATCAAAAACACGAAAGGATGATTGTAATGAATAAATGGAAGCTTTATACTACAAATGAAATTAAAGCCGAAGGCTGGCTGAAAAAACAGCTGAAAATCCAAGCCGAAGGTCTTAGTGGAAACCTTGATAAGGTTTGGAAGGATATAAAGGACAGCGCATGGATTGGCGGAACAGCTGAAGGCTGGGAAAGGGTGCCTTATTGGCTCGACGGGTTTATTCCTCTTGCATATCTTCTCGAAGATGAAGATATGATTTTGAGAGCAAAAAAATATATTGATGCTATTCTTCTACGCCAAGATTCGGACGGATGGATTTGTCCGTGTGATAAGGATAAAAGAGATACTTATGACACATGGGCAATTCAGCTTATAACAAAAGTGTTGGTTGTATACTACGAGTGTTCAAACGATGAGAGAATCCCTAAAGTAGTGTATGATATACTCAAGAATTATTATGAGCTTTTGAAAAGTAAAAGGATAGAGCTGTTTAATTGGGGTAAATACCGTTGGTTTGAGACTTTTATTGCCATAAACTTTACATACCGTGAATATAAGGAAGAATGGCTTTTTGATCTTGCAAAAATTTTACGCAGTCAGGGTGCGGATTACAATGAATTTTTACCGCTTTGGGAAAAACCTTTGAATGCTTGGAAGTTCAATACGCATATTGTAAATATTGTAATGGCTTTAAAATATGAAGCTGTGTCGGTCGGGTTTACAGACGAAAACTATATAGATAAAGCCGAAGAATTATATAAAAAGCTATATAATTTCAATGGTACTCCGGTTGGTTTGTTTACAGGTGATGAATGTCTTTCGGGACTTAGTCCCATTCAAGGAACGGAGCTTTGTGCTGTTGTAGAGCAAATGTATTCCTATGAATTGTTATACGCTCATACCGGTGATTCAAAATGGGCTGAGAGGCTTGAGTTGCTTGCTTTCAATGCACTTCCGGCGACGATTAGTGATGATATGTGGACACATCAATACGATCAGATGAGTAATCAAATTGCCTGTCAGCGTTTCCCGGGAAAATCTATTTTCAGAACAAACGGAAATGAAGCACACCTGTTTGGATTGGAACCCAACTTTGGTTGCTGTACAGCAAATTTCAACCAAGGATGGCCGAAATTTGCATTATCCTCTTTTATGCATAATGATGATACGGTGATAAATGTTATACCTGTACCAACTGAGTTGAAGTGCGATAAAGCATATATTAAGCTTGAAACAAACTATCCGTTTGAAAACAGTTTCAAATATATTATCAAAGCGAAAAAAAATTTTACATTTAAAGTGCGTATCCCAAGTTTTGCTAAAAATCTTGTAGTAAACGGACAAACGTCAACTGAAAGTGAGCTTTCCTATGAAATCACTGCAGGTGAAAGCAAAGAGATTAATATGTCCTTTGCGGTAATCCCCTATTTTGAGAAAAGGCCGTATGATCTATATACTGTTAAATGTGGCTCACTTGTGTTTTCTTTGCCAATAAAATATGATAAAAAAATGTATGAATATGAAAAAGATGGAGTTGAAAGGAAATATCCTTATTGCGACTATGAGCACATACCTGCGTCTGAGTGGAACTATGCATATTGCAATAGTGAACTTTTCGTAAAACACAATGAAATAAGCAATATTCCGTTTTCTTCAATAAACCCACCAATAACCATAAAGGCTAATGTTAAGAATATACAATGGGATTTTGAAGATGGTTATGAAACAGTTTGTGCTAAAGTACCGGCTTCAAGACTTCCGCAGAGTGGTAAAAAAGAAGTGATTTTGTATCCGTATGGTTGCAGTAAACTAAGAATGACTGAAATGCCTTTAATTGATTGAGGTCCGGTACTGTGACGAGCAGGGAAGATGTGTACCATCCTCCAAAACTTTAGGATAATCCTAAGACCTTATATAATACCCCCCGAAACGAGATCTTCGTTTCGGGGGGTAAACTGTCCTTAAGAACACTCCGCTTAATACCCGGTGTTTTTGGCTTTCTATACACATTTTTTACAGAACGAAAGCGCCAGCGAACCATCTGCCATCCGCCGCGTTTATATTGTTTTGCGCACAAGCCGCATAACATAATTGGTAAGAAAAACGCCGTCGCGTTCCACTTGCTGCGCCCTTAAAGTTACATATCCGCGCTTTTCAAAAAAAGGTTTGGCTGTTACAGAAGCATGCACAACAATCGGCTTGCCCGTCCTTTTGGATTCCAGCACATCACAAAGTGCCGTTGCGACACCGCGGCGCTGGAAATCTTTATGTACATACAGCCGGTTCAAATACCCGTTTTCTTCCATATCCGCAAACCCCGCAATGGTGTGGTCTAGAACCGCCACCAAGGTGTCATTCTTTAAAAAAGAGGCGTTCCAGCTTTGTCTGCGTGCAAATAAATCTCTGCCCGTCCAGGCATCCAGCTGCTGCGCAGAATAATCTGCCGCGTTTATGGTATGCACCGTTTCATAAAACAGGCGAAGCAATGCGTCTATATCGGTCTGTCTATACGCCCTGATCTGCATGCTGACTCTCCTTTTTCTGTTCTTCATGCCGGACAAACAGCAGGAAGAAAATTACAATCAGAACGGCGCTTGCAAACAACAGTGCACGCAGTGAAAAGAACGCGGTAAGCCATGCACCCAAAACAGCACCCACAATAAAAAACAAAATGATTCCGGTATAAATCAGTGCGCTTACCAACGCATCTTTATGTTTGGTCACACAGAAATTAAAAAAGCTTTCGGAAGCGCTTCTGAGGTTTCCGGTACACATGGTGGTTGCCATGGCTTTTTGCTCAATTTTACGAAAACTCTGCACCTGCAGCGAGCAAACAAAGGAAATAAGGATATTGGAAGCCGCGTTGGTCCATTCGCCGTAAGGGATAAAGGCGACGCCAACAGTTATACAGATTTCTGCCAGCAAAACCGACTGCCGCCAGTGAAAGCCGCTCATCTGAAAGTGCCTGCGTACCAACAAAGCCGCAAAGATGCCCACAACAAAAGCGGCGATGGGAATCAGATAAAAAAGACTGCCCCAAAAATTCCCCTCTGCGATGCGTATGCCAAACAGTACAATATTTCCGGGCTGCGCGTTTGCGAACACGCCGCCGCGGCATAGGTATGTATAAGCGTCCATAAACCCGCCGGCAAGCGCTAAAAGCGCGCCGATTAAGAATCTGTCCGACATTTGCTTTTTTCGGTTCATAAAATCCTCCAAAGAAAGGGGTAGTTTTCGCTACCCCTTTAAATGTTCATATACTTTTTGAAATTTTTCTAAATTCAGGCAGAAATTCGGATTTCCGGTCTGTATCTCGTATAAAATATCCGAAAACAAAAACCATTTCACCTCTGAAATTTCTTCTTTCTGGAAACGGATTTGCTCTGCCGGCACATCCATATACAAGGTATACACCATGCTAAATTGCCGGTCATGAAACGGTTTTCCGTAAAACACCGCGTGTTTTTCGGTTTTGTGCAGGAAAACCGGCGAAAGCTTTTCCTTAGAAACACAAAGTCCCAGTTCTTCCTGAAGCTCCTTCTGCGCATTTTCAAGATAGTCCATCCCGAAAGGCACATGCCCGGCGCAGGAGATATCCCAGCAGTTGGGAAAACTATCCTTAAAAGCACACCTTTTCTGTAAGAGAATATACAGCTGTTCCCGCTCATATTTATACACAAACACCTGACTGGTTCCGTGCAAAAGCCCTAAGGCATGCGCGGTTTGCCGGTCGGCGGTTTTGCCGGTCGGCGTTCCGTCCTCGTTTAAAATCATCAGCAATTCGGTTTCAGGCACAGCTACTTCCCTCCGTCAGAACAATCAAACGAATATCGCAAGCGAATCTTAAAGAAGCGCTTTTAACCGTTCGTTAATTTCCTGTAAAAATGTTTCGGTATCCACTTTTTTCTTGTTCGGCAAGGTAGAAAGCAGCGCAAGATCGCCGGTCATAACGCCTTCTTCAATGGTCTGAATGGTTGCCTGCTCTAATTTTTCGGCAAAATGCACCAGTTCCGGAAGCGCGTCTAACTCGCCGCGTTTTTTCAAAGCGCCGGTCCATGCAAACAGCGTTGCCACGCTGTTGGTAGACGTCTTTTCCCCTTTTAGATGCTTATAGTAGTGGCGCTGCACCGTTCCGTGTGCGGCTTCATATTCATATACGCCGTCAGGGGATACCAGTACGGAAGTCATCATCGCCAGACTGCCGTAAGCGGTTGCCACCATATCGCTCATCACATCGCCGTCATAATTTTTGCATGCCCAGATATAGCCGCCTTCCGAGCGGATCACGCGTGCAACAGCGTCATCAATCAGGGTATAGAAATACGTAATACCCGCATTTTCAAATTTTTCTTTATATTCTTTTTCATAAATCTCCGCAAAAATATCCTTAAAGCGGTGATCATACTTTTTGGATATGGTATCTTTGGTAGCAAACCAAACGTCCTGTTTGGTATCCAATCCGAAGTTAAAGCAGCTTCTTGCAAAGCTTGCAATAGAAGCGTCCACATTATGCAGTCCCTGCACAATACCGGCAGAACCTCCGAACTGGTGAATCAAACTTCTCGTTTCGTTTCCGTTCTTGTCGGTGCAGACAATTTCACATTTTGCGCCTGCCGGCACCTGCATTTCGGTATTTTTATACACATCGCCGTATGCGTGTCTTGCAATGGTGATGGGTTTTGTCCAGGTTGGAATAAAGGGGGTAATGCCTTTGACGAGAATCGGGGTGCGGAACACCGTTCCGTCTAAAATGGCACGAATGGTTCCGTTGGGCGACTTCCACATTTCCTTTAAGTTGTACTCTGACATTCTGTCGGCATTTGGCGTAATGGTTGCGCATTTAACGGCAACGCCGTATTTTTTGGTTGCTTCTGCGGATTCGAACGTTACTTTATCATCTGTCTCATTTCTATGCTCTAACCCCAAGTCATAATATTCTGTTTTCAAATCCACATAGGGATATAGCAGAATATCTTTAATCATTTTCCAGATGATTCTGGTCATTTCATCGCCGTCCATTTCAACGAGCGGCGTTTTCATCTGAATTTTTGCCATGGTTTTCTCCTCCTATTTGAGATTATCTCTGGTAAAGCTTAATAACCCGCCGGCTTTAAGGATCGCCTTCTGGCGTTCGCTCAGCGCGCATTTACACATTATTTCGGCGCCGGTTGTTTCATTGCGCACCAAAAGGTCTGCGCCTTCCATGATGCGTTTTGCCGCATCCGGGATGGTAAGTGCGTCTCCCATGGAAATTTTGTCATAATCCGCCGGGTCTGCAAATTCGAGCGGTAAAATTCCCGCATTGATGAGATTTGAGCGATGAATA
>CALXJH010000142.1 GCA_944388555.1 uncultured Clostridia bacterium | reverse complement strand
GTATTTGTATTGTATTGGTTCCGTACTTCGTAGAAATTGTAAGCGTTGTATTTTCTGACAAATTATACGTGCCATAAAGATTTCCATTCACATAAATTTCAACACGGTCTCCTAATATAATACTTCTTGTTGAAAACAATAAAAGCAGTGCTACCAAAAGAACCGTAACACAAATAAAGATATCGCCTTTTTTCATACACCAGTAGAACCAAAACCGCCGGCACCGCGTTTTGTTTCATCTAATTCCTTAACGTCGCACAACTCTGCCTGTGCAACAGGCATGAATACCATTTGCGCAATTCTGTCTCCGTTTTGTATTGTAAAATCAGTATTGCCCAAGTTGATTAAAGCGCATTTGATTTCACCGCGATAATCACTATCAATGACACCAACGCTGTTTGCCAGGCAGATACCATGCCTAGAAGCCAGACCGCTTCTTGCAAAGATAAACGCCCCATAAGTGTTTGTCGGAATGCTTATGGCAATCCCTGTAGGCACAAATGCAATTTCTCCTTTTTTTAATACCAGCGATTCATCTAAAACGGCAGACAAATCTAATCCAGCACTTCCCGGAGTGGCATAAAAAGGCAATACAACGTTATCTTTTAGGCGCTTAATTTGTATTTGCAATTTACTCATTTTTTCACCTCAAGTTTTGCAATGTCTATTTTCAATCTTTGAATTTCCTGTCTAAGTATATCATTATCTTTTTTTAAATCGGTAATTCTTTTATTTTCCTCTGTATTTTTTTCTTCGAGTGTTTTAATTTCCTGCGTTTTTTCTTCAAGCAAAGTTTGACTTTTGAAAAGTTCATCAGCAATATTTACAGACGCCAAAATTGCTGCCATATTGGTACTTAAACGACTGTTTCTTGAAGTAATCTCTGACAGCTTTTTATCCACATAGAAAGCCACTCTGTGTACATATTCTTCTGTTTCGTTACTGGCGATTGTGTAATCGTTTCCAAGCAAACGTATCGTCGTTTTAACCGTTTTTTCACCCATTTTTTTCAACTCCTGCATTTATTTTAAAAATTCATAAGCAAGCATTATACCGATTATTGTTTTCGCATCTTCAAACTCACCATTTACTGCCATGCGCCACGCTTGCTCAAGCGGCATTTTTAAGTGTTCTACAAACTCTCCTTTGTCAGGTTTGCTTTCCCCTGACTGTAATTCTGTAGCCAGATATACATGAATTACTTCTTCTAAGATTGCAGGTGATCCATAAAAAGCCGTTAGTCTTTGGAATTTATTTGCAGTATATCCCGTTTCTTCAAGCAACTCGCGTTTTCCGCAGGTTAACGGATCTTCGTGTTTTTCTAACTTCCCTGCCGGGATTTCTAAAATAACTTTGTGCGGACCGGCACGAAACTGACGAACCAGGATAATTTGTTTATCATCCGTTACAGCCACAATGCCCACACCGCCGTTGTGTCCTATTACTTCTCGTTTTGTCAGTGTTTTGTCTGGAAGTTCCACAGTATCTACACGTGTAGAAATAATCTTTCCCTGAAATTTGATATCAGTTGATAGCGTTTTTTCATACAATTCCATATTTTATTCACCGCCTTTAAATTATTCGAATGAATCGGCATCTTCGTCCGCAGCTGATTCAAGAAGATCTGCACTTGCATGATCCGGCAAACTCGTTACTTCTTTCAATTTTCTTTGAATCATGCGCGTACGTGCACCCACTAACTTATCTAGGTCATTATTTGCCATTTCCAAACGTTTTTGTGCAGATTGTAAAACAGATTCGAATTTTGTAAATTCAGTTTTAACCGCACCTAACACATTCCATACCTCGCTCGAGCGTTTTTGAATGGCAAGGGTTTTGAATCCCATTTGCAAACTATTTAAAAGCGCTGCCATATTCGTAGGGCCTGCAACAATCACTTTGTATTCGCGCTGCAAAACCTCCGCCAGGTTGCGGCGAAGCACTTCCGCGTATAAACCTTCTGTGGGTAAAAACATAATAGCAAAGTCGGTTGTATCGGGCGGAGAAATGTATTTTTCACAAATATCTTTTGCAAAACTTTTTACTCTGCGTTCCAAAGCAAGTGCCGCGTCGTTTATTTTTGCGCTATCTCCCAAATCGTAAGCATCCATCAAATTCAAATATGCGTCTGACGGGAATTTTGCATCAATCGGCAAGTATACCGTATTATCTCCGTCTCCCGGAAGGATAACAGCGTATTCTACCACATTTTTCTCACCTTTTTTAGTCGCAACATTTGTTGCGTACTGTTCTGGCGACATAATCTGATCGAGAATATTACCAAGCTGTATTTCTCCTAATATACCACGAGTTTTAACATTTGAAAGAACTTTTTTAAGATCTCCTACCCCTGCGGCTAAATTTTGCATTTCACCTAATGATTTATGTACCTGTTCTAATCGGTCACTGACCAATTTAAAAGATTGTCCGATTCGATCTTCCAGCGTTTTTTGCAACTTTTCGTCAACAGTTTCTCGCATCTGATCCAGTTTTTTCGCATTGTCATCCTGTATGGCGGTTAAACGTGTTTCAACTGTCCGGCGAATATTTTCTAATTTTTGTTCACTCTCTAAAGAAAAATCAGAAATTCGCTTGTCCATTTGTTTCAAAAGTTCTGTTTGTGCTTTTGCGGTTTGTAAGTTTGTATTCGTCATTAAGGAAGAGAGCGTCTGAATGGAAGTGTTTACCTCTTGCACCGTATCCCGGCGAATTGCATTTAAATCATCACGATAATTGGTTTTCTTAGTTCGTGCAAAAATCAAGACCGCCAGAAAAATAGTTGCACATATAATGATAATGTATATTTCCATTATTTAAATCCCCTTAACGTATCTGACCGTTTCCATAAATAATATACTTTGTCGTGGTAATCTCTTTTAATCCCATAGGTCCACGCGCATGCATCTTTTGTGTGCTGATACCCATTTCGGCACCAAATCCAAATTCTCCCCCATCTGTAAAGCGCGTCGAAGCGTTTACGTAAACGGCAGCAGAATCTATTTCATCTAGGAAACGATTTGCATGTGCATAATTATTTGTAATAATGCTTTCTGAATGACCAGTACTATAAAGATTGATATGGTCGATTGCTTCATCTAAATTGTCAACTATTTTAACCGACAAGATTAAATCCAAATATTCCGTTGCATAATCTTGAACGGTCGCCGTCTTCACGCAATCAGAATATTTTCTGGTTCTTTCACAGCCGCGTATTTCGCATCCAGCTTCCGAAAGCGCTTGAATTGCTTTGGGAAGAAAAGCGTCTGCAATGTTTTTATGTACCAACAAACTTTCTGCGGCGTTGCACACGCCGGTGCGCTGTGTTTTTGCGTTTATTAAGATTCGTATTGCCATCTCTATATCTGCTGTTTCGTCCACATAAATATGGCAGTTTCCCGTGCCGGTTTCAATAACGGGAACAGTCGCGTTTTCGACAACCGCTTTAATCAATCCCGCACCACCTCTGGGAATTAACAAATCCACATATTGATTCATCTTCATCAATGCCATTGTGCTTTCCCTGGATGTATCTTCAATCAATTGAATGCAATTTTTATCGATGTCTGTAAGTGCGTCCCGCATAATACGGACAATTGCTTTGTTTGAATGAATGGCGTCACTGCCTCCTTTCAGAATAACAGCACTGCCGGCTTTTAGACAAAGCGCTGCCGCATCTACAGTCACATTCGGGCGTGCTTCAAAAATAATGCCAATGACGCCCATGGGAACCCGTTTTTTACCTATCAGCAGTCCGTTTGGACGTTTCGTCATAGATAAAACTTCCCCAATCGGATCGTCTAACTGAACGATTTCAAGAACTGCATTTGACATGGATACAATCCGTTCATGAGTCAAAGCAAGTCTATCAATTAAGGAAGGTTTCATTCCGTTGATTTTTGCAAGAATAACATCCTTTGTGTTTTCCTCGATTATTTCCTTTTCATGGTCCAGCAATGCTTTTGAAATTTGCTCAAGCATGCTATTTTTCAAAAGCGTTGATGCATTTGCTATAGTTTTGGCTGCTTGTTTTGCATTTTTGCCAATTTCAATCATTTTAACAGATTCCTCCTATGCATAAAAAACAGTTCCAAGCTCTTCGCCGTCAAATATACGATAAATAATTTTAGGATCGCTTCCGTTACATACGATCGTATGTATACCGGATTTTGCAGCAATTTCTGCCGCCATTACTTTTGTAATCATACCGCCAGTTCCTCGATTGGTTCCTGCACCTCCGGCGATCTCGACAATATCTGGTGTGATTGCGCGCACTTCCGGAATGAGTTTGGCGTCTTTATTTTCTCTCGGATTATTCGTGTAAAGCCCATCTATATCCGTCATGATTAATAATAATTCTGCGTCCGTAAGCTTTGCTACAATGGCTGAAAGTGTATCGTTATCGCCAAATTCGATTTCTTCAACGGATACGGCATCATTTTCATTTACAATGGGAACTACACCCATTTTTAAAAGCGTTATAAAAGTGTTGGTAACGTTTTGTTTTCTATCAGTATGATCCAAAACATCTTTCGTTAATAATACCTGAGCGGTCATGTAACCGTATTCAGAAAACATTTTATCATACAGATACATCAATTCGCACTGTCCCACTGCTGCTGCCGCTTGTTTTTCCATTGTAATGCTTGGTTTATGTTTAAGCCCTAACTTTCCCACACCGACTCCAATTGCGCCAGAGGAAACTAAAATCACTTCAACGCCGCGATTTTTTAAATCTGACAAAACGCGCGTGAGTTTATCTATTCGGCTTAGATTTAATTTTCCGTTTTCATATGTAAGAGTGGAGGTACCAACCTTCACCACAACTCTTCTTATATCTCTTATGATATCTCTTGTCCCCAAAACGTTTTCTACCATCCTTCCAAAACAGAAATTTTTTCAGCAATTGTTTTAAATATTGGCGCTGCAGCACTTCCCCCGGATTTTCCATTTTCAACAAAAACACAGAGTGCATATTTCGGATTGTTTACAGGGAAAAAACCAGTAAACCAAGCATGCACACATTCTTCATCATTTATGATTCTTCCGGTTTGCGCACTACCGGTTTTCCCGGCACATTCAACCAAAGAAGAACGCGCCGCTTTTCCGGTGCCCTCCTGCACGGTCTTTATCATCATATCACGGATAATTTCAGCAGTCCGGGTACTAAAAACCCTTTTCGGCGAAGATGTTCGCAAGGAAACTTTTTTTAGTTGATTTTCATCCATTAAACAATCAGCGACATTGACACAATCACGCACTCCGTTGTTTGCCACTACGGCACTTAAGACTGCTCCATGCACAGCTGTGCCAAGCAGCTTCCCCTGTCCAATAGATACATTAGCAACATCAGCTAAATAATAGTTCTCGGCATCCGGTAAAACACCTGGGTTTTGAGGAAATTCCTGCGGATAAATTAAATTTTCCTGCAACCCAAAAGCTTCAGCCATATTTATTATATTATTATACCCTGTTTTAAGCCCGATGTCAATAAAAACTGCATTACAAGAGTGTATAAACGCATCTTCCATCGTCATATTTTCCATGGACGCATGATTATTGCACAAAAATGTGACACCGGATATCTCTTTTAATCCGTTACAGCTGTAAACATCGTTTAAATCTACGCTGCCGGATTCAATCGCCGCAGCTGATACTACAATTTTAAAAATAGAACCCATATCAAAGCCAGCGGTTGCTCTGTTGAGAAGCGGCTTTTCCGGATCATCCAAATAATTCTCAATTTTGTTTTGGTTATAAGTCGGAGACGAAGCCATTGCAATCAAATCAAAAGAAGGAATTTCAATTAAAACAGCACTTCCGTTTATCCCCTTAAGCGCTTCCTGACAGATTTCAGTATATTTTTTATCCAGCGTTGTTTTTAAGATTAACGCTGATTCATTTGCTTGTTTATCAAAACTAAAACCTGGGAGTAAATGCCCCGCCGCATCTTTACTAACCTGTAGTGAGTAACTATCTCCATTTTTGAGTAAATTGTTGCAGGCAAGTTCTAATCCGCTTACACCCTCTCCGTCTGATAGATAGCCAATGACGGATGCACCACTTCCGTCGTCCGGATAACGTTTGGTATCCTCAATCACGCAAACGTTTTTATATGCACCGATTAGATCCGGATTAAAATTCCAGGGTAAATCCACATAAACAATTTCTTTTTTATACAATCGGTTGTACAGACTGTATACATTTTCTTTATCTAAAATGCCGCAAAGGTCAAAATCTGCCTGTGTATCCTCTCCTTTGACAACAACAGCAACTTTTTTCTTCCCGACAGATGTAAAACTTAGCATATTCCGGTCATAAATATTTCCTCTCCCACCTCCCAACTGTAACTGTGTAGTTGTTTGCGTCAAAGCCATTTCTTCATATGCATCACCTTGGGTAATCATCAGATAATATAAACGTAAACCTAACATCAGTAATAAAACGCAAAAAAAAGTGAAAATGTATTTTGTTCGCTTCATAAAATAAAACACCTTCCGAAATTTAGTTTAACTAAAATTCGGAAGGTTATCCTTTATTTTTGTTTTCGCAATATGGAATTTTTTGGGCAAGAAATAGGACAGGGAATTTTGAGTTTCATCATAGCATGCGGACAATCTTGAATAAGCGCATCTTGCTCGTTCATCATTTTTTCAACTTTAAAGGTTTCAAAAGGCCCCTGTGGCTTCAATATTTCCAATGTATCACCTACGGAAAATTTATTCCTTTGCTGTACATATAATATATGATTTTCCTCATCATAATCTTCTACAATGCCAACCAAATCATAGAGTCTTTTATAAGAGCTTGAGGTGTAAAGCTGCTGATTTCCATCCGGTTTACCAAAGAAAAAACCAGTCGTATATTCCCGATGACTTACTTTCTCTAACTCATGGAAATGGACCATATCAAACGGCTTGCCTTGCATAACATCCTCCAAAGCGTCATGGTATGCTTTTGTTACAGTTGCAACATAGTATTCCGTTTTTACACGCCCTTCAATTTTAAAACTAGATACACCGGCATCGGTTAATTCCTTTAAATGCTGTATCATGCACAAGTCCTTAGAATTATAAATAAAGGTTCCGCGTTCGTTTTCTATAATCGGCATATACTCTCCCGGACGCTTTTCTTCCATCAGATAGTATTTCCAGCGGCAGGGATGCGCACATGCGCCTAAATTGCTGTCACGGCCAGTCATATAATTTGACAACAAACATCTTCCTGAATAGGAAATGCACATTGCGCCATGGACAAAACATTCTATTTCTAAATCTGAAGGTATGTTTTGACGAAATTCGCGAATTTCGTCAAGTGAAAGCTCGCGTGCAATAATAATACGTTTAGCGCCAAGCTTATACCACGCATTTGCACTGGCATAATTCACATTATTAGCCTGTGTGCTAACATGGATATCTAAATCAGGTGCAACACTGTGAGCAATATCAAATAATCCCAAATCACTGATGATTGCGGCGTCCGCTCCCATCTTAGCAACTTCAGAAATATAGGTTTTAAAAGCATTTAAATCCGCATTATGCGGAATAATATTGGCGGTAATATACACTTTTTTACCAAGGTTATGTGCATATTGTATTCCTTCCTGCAATTCCTGCATCGAAAAATTTTCGGCTGCTTCACGGAGTGAAAAATGTTCGCCGCCTACATATACAGCGTCTGCCCCATAAGTAAAAGCAAATTTTAATTTAGATAAACTTCCGGCTGGCGCCAATAACTCTGGTTTCTTCAAACTAAGTACTCCTTCTGATTTAATTCATTTCATTTTTAATTGTTTTCGTTTTCAATCATGTTCGATTCCTGGGAAGTCCGTTTCGATCAAATACTTTTCTCAGTT
>CALXJH010000141.1 GCA_944388555.1 uncultured Clostridia bacterium | reverse complement strand
AAGACGGCGAGGAGATTACTGCCGAAACTTACGGCTTTAAAGATCTTACAGACAGCGACTGGTATTACGAAATTATGCTGAAGGCAACCAGCGCTTACGATGAAGATGGATATGTGGATATTGCGTTAAGAGCAATCCGAAATAATCTGGATGATTACGAATAATTGCATGCCTGTAATTGCATTATAAAGGAGCAATGGGTAACAGTACGGATTTGTTAAATTTGCTGCTGTTACCCATTCTTTCAAAAAAAGAGGTGAGAAAATGACGCCGTTACTGAGTGTGATCGTGCCTGTGTACAATACAGAAAAATATTTGGAGGAATGCTTGGAAAGTATTCTTGATCAAACTTTTGTAAATTATGAGATCCTATTGGTAGACGACGGTTCTACAGATAACAGCGGAGAAATTTGCGATGCTTACGCTGAAAAATATAATTTTATCCGCGTTATACATAAGAAAAATGCAGGCATTGCAAATACAAGAAAAACAGGATTTTTAGCCGCGCGCGGCAAATATATATCCTATGTGGACAGTGATAAAACAATTGATCCTGCTATGTATGCGCATATGATTACCCAGGCGCAAACTCACCATGCCGATATTGTGCTTTGTAATATTTTACTCGATATGGGTACGAAAAAAAAGATTCGCAGCAATCGGGTAAAAAGCGGATTTTATAACAAGGCTAAGCTGCAGACGCAGATCTATCCGCATATGCTGTTTGGCGGCGAAAACGGTACGCCGGGCGTGATTCCCAGCTTATGCAATAAAATTATCAAACGCAATATGCTCGAGAAAGTATTGCTGGCAACCGAGGACAGCATTTCTTTTGGGGAAGACGCATTGTGCAGCTTTCCCTGTCTTTTGGATGCGGAAAGAGTTTATGTGTGTGACGAACCGTTTTATCATTACAGAATGGTGGAAACTTCTGTCACGCATGTGTATGACCCTCAGCTCATTCATAAATTTATTCTTTTAATCGAGCTTTTGGATCAAGCGTTTACACAGCGCAGATTTGACGGAAAAAAACAGATGGATTACTACACAGTTCGGTTTTCGTTAGATATCATCCGAAACGAACTTTTATACAATAAGCAGCTTGACTTGAAACAACGCATGCAGGTGGTGTATCATTATCTGGAGCATCCGCGCATTGCGCAGGCGCTGGAACAGATTGCACCCGATCAATTTGAACAGAATAACGCCATCAAAATTAACCTGATGCGAAAAAAGAAAATAACACTATTGTTTATACTTTTTTATATAAAAAATATGTTTTTAAACCTATGGAGGAATTGGTTTGGAAAAAATCGATTTTGTGATTGCGTGGGTGGACGGAAAAGATAAGGCTTGGCAGCGTGAAAAAAATAAGTATTGCGCGGCGGCGGATTTTTGTGATTTGGATGAAAGCAGATATCGGACGCTGGGCACCTTAAAATACTGGTTCCGAGCAGTCGAAAAGTATGCGCCCTGGGTCAACCGGGTACATTTTATCACCTGGGGACATTTACCGGAATGGTTAGATACCGATTGCCCGAAGCTTTCGGTGGTGAACCATAAAGATTACATACCCGAAAAATACCTGCCTACTTTCAGTTCGCACCCCATTGAATTGAATCTGCACAGAATCCGCGGTCTTACAGAACAGTTTGTATATTTTAACGACGATATGCTGATCAATGCGCCTATCTTACCGGAATTTTTCTTTAAGAAAGGATTGCCCTGCGATTTTGCGTACCTGGATAATATCTATTTTGAAACAGCGGATGACGTTTACGCGCATATACAAGTAAACGAGGTGTGGGAAATCAGCAAGCATGTTTCATATCTGCATGCTTTTTTCAGACACCCCGGCAAATATTGTAATATTCGTTACCCCTTCAAAAACAGCCTGAAAAATATCCTGAAACTGGAAAATAAACAATTTTTTTCCGGCTTGGAAAATCACCACTTGGCAAGTCCGTATTTAAAGCAGACCTATCATCGCGTATGGCAGCAAAGCTTTACGCTGCTTGACAAGGTGTGTACCCATAAATTTCGGAGTCCATATGATGTAAGTCAGAGTATTTTCCGCTATTATCAGATCGCACAAGGCGCTTTTTATCCGGTATCCAAGCGTTCAAGAGGAAAAACATTTTCTATAGCAGAGGACAACACGCCTTTAATACAAGCGATCAAGCGTGCCGAATACAAGCTGGTTTGTATCAACGATACCCCCCGCGCAATTGATTTTGAAAAAGCGAAAAAACAGATTCTGGCTGCTTATGAAACAAAATTACCTCAAAAAAGTACATTTGAAAAAAAAAAAAAAAAACGAGGAGTATGTATAATATTCTGAAAAAAATACGCATTTTTTTGGGCAGATTTCTCTATTTCTTTGCCGCAAAACTGCCTGAATCCTGGACAAAACTGCAAGTCGGACAAAAGACGGCGCGCGCTTTGTGCGGCAAATTGATTCTTGATAAGTGCGGTAAACATGTAAATATTGAAAAAGGGGCTCTTTTTCCGTCCTGTGTAGAACTGGGCGATTATTCCGGTATTGGTGCAAATGCGCGCATTAACGGAAAAGTAATCATTGGAAAGCATGTGATGATGGGCGCAAACGTTTCCATTTTCACCCGCAATCATGCATTCTCACGCCTGGATCTGCCTATGACGCAGCAAGGATTTTCAAAAGAACAGCCGGTTATTATTTCAGATGATGTCTGGATAGGCGCCAACGTCATCATACTGCCGGGAGTCACCATTGGCTGCGGCAGCGTGATCGGTGCAGGTTCGGTGGTTACAAAAAATGTTGCACCTTACACGATTGTAGGCGGAAATCCTGCAAGAGCACTGCGTACAAGAAAATAAAAGAACGGGAGTTTTTCATGACATGAAACCAGCACAGCAATCCAGAAGGCGGAATGCAAAAATCAATATAGCGACGGCATTAGCCTATCAGGCGGTATCGGCTATTGTCGGACTGGTGCTTCCAAGATATATTCTGCAAACATTCGGTTCGGATGTCAACGGAATTATGCAAACGGTCAGTCAGCTTTTGAGCTATACCGTTATATTGGAGTGCGGCATCGGGGGTATGGTCATTGCGTCTTTTTATAAGCCGTTAGCGGAGAGAGATACAAAGGCAATTTCTGATATTTTTCATAATACGCAGGACTTCTTCAGAAAAATCTCGTTTTTGTTTCTCGGCATGCTGGTTTTGCTTGTTCTTTTTTCACAAACAATAATCAAAACACACTATGATGCTTTTTATGTTGCTTCCCTTACCCTTATTTTAGGCATCAATTA
>CALXJH010000140.1 GCA_944388555.1 uncultured Clostridia bacterium | reverse complement strand
CATAACGCATTTTCCTCCCGGGCTTGTGGTTTCTTACCAGACAGAACGCTCACAGCACAAGAATAAAGATATGGCAATGAAAATGTTAAAAGCAAAACTGATCGAGCTAAAAGAGCAAGAACAAATGGAGAAAATGGAAGGTATAAAAGGAGAGCAGAAAGATATTGCATGGGGCAGCCAAATCCGGTCATATGTCTTCCACCCATATAACTTGGTTAAAGATCATCGTACGGGTTTTGAGATGGGAAACATAGGCGCGGTAATGGACGGCGATATAGATGGATTTATTCACGCATATTTAAAGATGATGGCACAAAAAAACTAATTGGAGGAAATTATGTTAGAAAAACTGGAAGGAATTCTTGCAAGATTTGACGAGATTTCTGCTAAGTTATCATCGGCAGAAGTTTTGAATAATCCTGCGGAAATGACAAAATTATATAAAGACCATGCAGAGCTTGAGCCGATAGCGACTGCCTATAGAGAATATAAACAGGCAGAAAGCGATAAGCATGACGCAGAATCCATGCTCTCTGACAATCCTGAACCCGAATTGAAAGAAATGATCGAGCTGGAGATATCAGAAAATAAGGACAAAATGGAAAAACTGATAGAAGAGCTTAAAGTTCTCCTTTTGCCCAAAAATCCAGACGATGAAAAAAATGTAATTATTGAAATCCGAGGCGGCGCCGGCGGTGACGAAGCGGCGCTTTTTTTTTTTTTTTTAATGCGTATGTATACGCGGTATGCAGAACGAAACAATTGGAAAATGGAAATGCTATCATCGAATATTACAGAAATGGGCGGTGTAAAGGAAGTTGCTTTTTCCATCAATGGAAAAGGGGCTTATAGCCGCCTGAAATTTGAAAGCGGCGTGCATCGTGTGCAGCGCATACCTACCACTGAGTCGGGCGGAAGAATACATACTTCAACAGTTACGGTTGCGGTTTTGCCCGAAGCGGAGGAAGTCGAAGTTGAAATCAATCCGAATGACCTTCGTGTGGATGTTTTTCGGGCAGGCGGTCCTGGCGGACAATGCGTAAACACTACAGATTCTGCAGTTAGAATCACCCATATTCCAACAGGATTGGTTGTGTCTTGTCAGGATGAGAAATCGCAGCATAAGAACAAAGATAAAGCTATGAAAATCTTACGCTCCAGATTATTCGATTTGATGCAAGAACAACAAAACAGCGAGATAGCAGCACAGCGCAGAAATCAGGTGGGAACGGGCGACAGAAGTGAGCGCATACGCACCTACAACTTTCCGCAAGGCAGAGTAACGGATCATAGAATCGGACTTACGCTTCATAAGTTAGATGCGGTTTTAGACGGAGATTTAGATGAAATTATTGATGCGCTTACAACAGCGGATCAGGCAGAACGATTGAAGGCGGCAAATGAATGAGGTGGAGACTATGAATAACATTTTAAAGGGCAATAAATTGGCTGTTTGCACAACGATTATCATTGCAATTGTTTTATTATTGACGTTATTTGTTTTTCGCTACGGTGTGTCGGATAATGGAGATTTAACCGGACGGTTAGAACAGCTCGGACTGTATGATGCACAATATGCATCTGGTGCAGGAACCGGAGAATACCCAAATTCTTTTGGCGTTTCAGAACCTGGCACAGGTTTTTCAACGGCAGATTTTCCTTACCTGCTGGCAAAGCTTGTATCTGGAGATATAGTCTATTCAGCTGTTCCTGCGTTTATTTATCTCATTATTCTTTTGATTGGAATTTTCCTTTTGCTCAAAAACGCTTTTGGAAAATATGACTGGAATAATATTTTACTTTCGCTCATGTGTTTGTTTATATTAGCAGACAGTGGATATACAGCCTTTCTAAATACGCCTTACATAGAAGCGGCTGCATATGTGTATTTAATTTTTACGATTGGTGCATGCTTATGGGCATGTAAGGAAAAAAACGGGATTCTGGCCGGCATAATAGCGGGTATAGCCGGCACGTTGTTTGCAGGTGTTTCCATAATAACCGCATGGATTGGTTTTTTGATTGCTGTATTTTTCATACGTTTGTATTTTGCAAAACCCACAGTTGCACAAAAGATTATATCTCTTCTTTGCGCAATTGTTGTTGCAGTAGTTTCTGCAGCAACCATATATTTTGCTGAGCCGCAAGATGCAAAGTTATTTGACAGTGTATTTTATGGGGTTGCTGTAGAAGATGAAACACAAGCGCAAGCACTTGGTATTGACGAAAAAACAGCGCAGGCTTTTTCTGGCAAAGCATCTTTCGAGGAAGATTCGATGCGATATTTATCCGCAACGCGCTTTAGTGATTCTGTTTCTTATACAGATATTTCTTTATTTTATTTGCTGCATCCTTCGGTTTATATAAAAAACTTGGAAAAAGTAGCAAATAACAGTGTTATGATTTCAACGGAATATTTGGGAAATTATCCCTACGGAAGCGGGAAAGGATTGGCGCAAGGGGAATTTTTTAAGTTGTATAGCCAGATCAAATCGCGCTTAATACCGGCAAATCTTTGGATCATTGTTGTGATCTGGATTGCTTTATGTATAGGTGTGTTGTTTTATCGAAAGAAGTACGCAATGCATACACAAAGCAAACTGGTTTGCGATTTGATATTGCTATGCGTGTTGGCAACCATTATTGCGTTTAAGCTGCCGCTGATTCTGGGTGGTTTGGTTCAGATTGGTTTTTATATGCACCTTTATAATCTGCTGTTTGATATATGTTTGATTGTAATACTTGTGGGGGGCTCTAAAATGCTTTGGATACGAAGAGAAGCACTAAAAGAGAAGTACGGTGTAAACCAGTAAGCAGGTGTAGATATGTTCGCATATGATAAGTTAGAGGATATAGAGTTAGTAAAGTTGGCGCAGGAAAATGACAAAGAAGCCATGAACACCATTATCGAACGGTATAAAAACTATGTTCGCGGAAAAGGAAGAACCTATTTTTTGATAGGCGCTGACAAAGAAGATATTATACAAGAAGGAATGATTGGGCTGTTTAAGGCAATTTGCGATTTTGATCCTAAAAAGCAAACGCAATTTCGTTCTTTTGCCGAATTATGTGTTACGCGTCAAATAATAACCGCTATAAAAACTGCAACGCGTCAAAAACACATTCCTCTGAATACTTATGTTTCGTTAAGCCGGCCGGTTTATGAGGAAGAGTCAGAAAAAACGCTTTTAGATTTAATCAGCATGGAGTATATTTTAGATCCGGAGCAAATTTTTATCAATCAGGAAGATTTAGGTCTGACCGAAAAACGTATTTACAGCGTACTCAGTCAGTTAGAAAAGGATGTTTTAGAACTTTATTTAAATGGAAAATCTTATCATGAAATTGCTGCGATTTTAGGCAAAACATCCAAGAGTATTGATAACGCCATTCAGAGAGTCAAACGAAAAATTGCTAAGTGCGTGGAAAATGTACCTAAGGAAGATGTCAATGAAGATTATTGTTGATGCAGATGCCTGTCCTGTGCTGCATTTGATAGAAAAGTTATGCAAGCAAAATCATATTCCCTGTATTTTTGTAAGTGACTATAATCATATTTTAAAGACA